>JAFMBY010000077.1 GCA_017858135.1 Porticoccaceae bacterium
GTGTTTTTTGGTGCCCAGGAGAGGACTTGAACCTCCACCCCCTTGCGAGGACCAGCACCTGAAGCTGGCGTGTCTACCAATTTCACCACCTGGGCATATAACTAGATGGGTTTTATCTTACTTAATCTAGCGCAATGTCAACGTCGACACGCGCGTGGTCGCTCTCAGGCGTCCTGCCTTACGCGACACTTGGTCATCCTGACCATGGTCTACCCATTTCACCACCTGGGCATATTCTACTTCCGCTATCTGTGTGATCCCATTCAGACTTTACCATGCAGCTGGTCACACAGGGGGCGCGAACTATAGTAACCGGCAAAGATTTTGTCAATTACCGTTGATCAAATTAATGATTCTGTGATCCAGTCTTGTTGCCGAAAAATTTCTTTTTGTCAGTATTACCGCGTCATACGTAATGGTCGTGGGCGCTCTGGTAGACTGAGATGTAGGCTAGATCAACAGGGACGATTGGTTATGACAATTACCTAAATTCTTACAAGGAGTTAGACTATGTTAGAAACAACGAAAAAAATACTTTTGATTAGTGCTTCCTTAATTGCCCTCTCCGGGTCGGCTCAGGTGATTGCGGGATCTGCTGAAAAGAGCAGCTCATTGGTGTCTGAGCAGGTTCAGCAACAGGTTAATATCAACAGTGCTTCTGCTGTTGAGATTGCTAAATCGCTCAAAGGTGTTGGGCTCAAAACCGCGCAGGCAATTGTTGCTTATCGTCAGGCCCATGGATCGTTTAAAAGCCTTGACTCCATTGCCATGGTCAAAGGTATTGGCAGCAAGACGTTACAGAAAAATTCCGCGCGTATAGTGCTCGAATAAACCTGTTGGTCATGTAAAATGATCCGGTCGCTCAGGCGGCCGGATTTTTTTTATGGAATTAAAAATGCTTAATACTGCGCAGATCTATCCATGAGCCTCGACGCGCTCCTTACCCTTGCTATTTTGCTCGGCTTCCTTGGCGCATTAGCCAGTGGCCGCTTGGCTGTTGATCTCGCGCTGGCGCTGTGCATGGTGGCACTATTGGTGTTTGGCGTGTTGACGCCGAATGAAGCCTTTCAGGGCTTCTCTAATCCGGCACTGTTTATTATTGCCTGTTTCTATGTTGTCTCCTCTGCGTTGAAAGAGAGCGGGGCGCTGCACTGGTGGATTATGCGCTGGCTTGGCAATAGTGGTTCGGTGAGGGGAGCGATTCCGCGAATTATGGGGCCGGTGGCCGTTACCAGTTCGATTATTAGCAATACGCCCGTGGTGGCCATTTTTATTCCGCTGATTCAGGATTGGGCGCGACGCCACAAGCTGTCGGTTTCCAAATTGCTGATTCCACTCAGTTATGCCTCTATATTGGGTGGCACCTGCACGTTGATTGGTACCAGCACCAATATCTTGGTCGTTGGTATGCTGCAAAGTACCTCGGAGGCAAACAGTCTTAGTCTCTTTAGTCCAGCGGTGATCGGTATTCCTTTGGTGGTGTTGGGCATTGCCTACTTTATGTTGATTGGATACAGGCTGCTGCCAGATCATCGCGGGTTAGAGGATGCTATGCCCGATGCTCGAGAATATGCGGTGAGTATGCAAGTGGAAGAGGGTGGTCCACTGGTGGGTATGTCCATTGCCGATGCTGGGTTGCGTCATTTGCAATACAGCTTTTTGTCGGAAATTCAATCCAGAGGCCATGTTATCCCGGCAGTGAGCCCAGAAGAGATTCTTAGCGACAATGACATTTTAGTGTTCGTTGGGCAGCCGGAGTCGGTTGGTGAGCTGCGACAGTTTCGTGGTCTGGTACCCTCCGAGGGCGAGATTTTAAAGCTCGATGTGCCCTATGGGTCCAGAGCGCTGATTGAGGCGGTGATTTCTCCTGTTTCCAATATGGTTGGCAAGACGGTTAAAGCATCTTCCTTTCGGACCATGTTTGGCGGCGTGATTCTGTCGGTGTCGCGCAATGGTGAGCGAATCGATCAAAAAGTCGGCAGTATCGTCCTTCGCGCCGGTGACACGCTATTGCTGGAAGCGGCGCGCGGCTTTGTGCGCCGTCACCGTTACAACCGTGATTTTCTGCTTCTCAGTCGGATTGATGATGTCAGTATTCCTGATGTGAGTAAGGCTCCGTTGGCTTTGGGTTTACTAGGTTTGTTTGTCGTGGTGGTGGTGGCTAATTTAATGTCGCTGGTGGCGGCCTCTCTGCTGCTGGTGGCGGCGTTGGCGGCGAGTGGTTGTATCTCTAAGGAGTTTGCCCAGCGCAGCATCGACTTTAGACTGTTGCTTGCTATTGGGTCATCTCTGGCGCTAGGATTTGCGCTGCAAAAAACCGGTCTCGCCGATGCCGCAGCCCAGGGCATCATGCTGCTGGCTGATGGCAGCCCGTTTTTGAATTTACTACTACTCTATTTGGTCACCGTGATAGCCACTGAATTGATTACCAATAATGCTGCGGCGGTGCTGATGTTTCCATTGGCGCAGGCGCTGAGCATTGAGCTGGATGCAAGCCTTTTGCCTTTTGTTATGACGATAATGTTTGCTGCATCAGCGAGTTTCTTGACGCCGTTCGGCTACCAAACTAACCTCATGGTTCAGGGTCCCGGCGGCTATCACTTTGGCGACTATTTTCGGGTAGGGATTTGGCTGAGTCTGATTGTGGCTGTCACCGTGGTAACCATGGTACCGCTGTTCTGGCCATTTTAGTGATTGTCATTAGTCTCAATAATGGGGCCGTCTAGACTATACTAATAAGCATAAACTGTAAGCGTCAGGCTGTCTCCTAGCTTAACAAAGCTTTAGGGTACGGCCATTAAATATTTATCGTTAGGAGCAATAGATCCACAGCGCCTATCCAAGCGACACTATCCAAGAGAGACTATCCAAAGAGAGGAAAGAATGACCGAATTGACCTGCTTCAAGGCTTACGATATCCGTGGCCAACTAGGCACTGAATTAGATGAAGGAATAGCCTATCGCATTGGTCGTGCCTACGCCGAATTTCTGCAGCCAAAAACGATTGTTCTGGGCGGTGATATTCGTCTCACCAGTGAAGCGCTTAAAGCGGCACTCAGTGATGGCATCCGCGATGCGGGTGCCAATGTTATCGATATTGGCATGGTGGGTACGGAAGAGGTCTATTTCGCCACCTCATATCTCAATGCCGATGGGGGAATTGAAGTCACCGCTAGCCACAATCCAATTGATTACAATGGCATGAAGCCGATTCGTGAAGGCTCAAGACCGATTAGTTCAGATACCGGGTTGCTGGATATTAAGCGGCTTGCCGAAGACGATAATTTTGACGCGGTCGATCCAGACGCGCGCGGTGGCTATGAAAAAGTCTCCATCCTTGAGGCCTATCTCGATCATCTGCTCGGATATATCGATAATAGCGCGATCACCCCGCTAAAAATCGTTATGAATGCCGGTAATGGCGCTGCGGGTCATGTGGTCGACGCTATCGAGACGCGCTTTGCCGAGCTCAACCTGCCGATTGAGATAATTAAAATCTTCAATGAACCCGATGGCACATTTCCCAACGGTATCCCCAATCCCATCTTGCATGAAAATCGCGCGCCGACCATTGATGCGGTGCTTGAGCAGGGTGCCGATATGGGTATCGCCTGGGATGGTGACTTTGATCGCTGCTTCTTAGTCGATGAAAAGGGCAACTTTATTGAGGGCTACTATATCGTTGGCCTGCTCGCTGAAGCCTTCTTGCTGAAAAATCCCGGGGCTAAAATTGTCCACGATCCACGCCTGACCTGGAACACCATTGATGTGGTCAAAAAAGGCGGTGGCCACGCCATTCAGTCAAAGACCGGTCACGCATTTATTAAAGAGCGCATGCGCTCCGAGGATGCGGTTTATGGCGGCGAAATGAGTGCACACCATTATTTCCGTGATTTCTTTTACTGTGACAGCGGCATGATTCCCTGGCTACTGGTGATGGAGCTGATAACCCGCAGTGGCAAGCCGCTCTCTGCTTTGGTTGATCAGATGGTTGAGGCCTATCCCTCACCGGGTGAGATTAATCGCAAAATTGCTGATCCCGCGGCAGCCATTCAACGAGTGCGCGAGCACTATGAACAGAGTGCGCTGGTCGTCGACGAGACCGATGGCATTTCAATGGAATTTCCGCAGTGGCGGTTTAATCTGCGCATGAGTAATACCGAGCCGGTCGTGAGGCTCAATCTGGAAACCCGCGGCGACAGAGATTTACTGGCCAAGTGTCAGAGTGACCTTCTCGCGCTGCTCGACTAAGTATAATTTGGTAGGCTAAATACAATCTCACAGGATGGTGGGTATGCAAAACTGGTTTTTACTTCAGACAAAATCAAAGCAGGAAAACAGGGCAGTGGAGAACCTTGAGCGCCAGGGCGTCAGTTCATTCTGCCCAATGATTCGTGTCGAAAAAGTCTCTCGAGGCACCCGAGTGGTCAAGCAGGAAGCGCTCTTTCCAGGCTACCTGTTCGTCAATTTTGATCAGGAGTCTGTCTCCTCGACCACGGTTCGTTCAACACGCGGTGTCAGTCATTTTGTCACCTGTGCCGGTGCGCCGGTCAGAGTACCTGAGGAGTTGATTGACCAGCTTGTGCAGCGCACAGATCCTGTCAACGATGAGATGGTCTCCAAACTACCGAAAAAGGGCCAACAGATGGAAATTGTTGAAGGCCCCTTTCGCGGTCTAAATGCGGTATTTTCTCAGCCTGACGGCAATCAACGCGCTATAGTATTAATCAATCTATTGAATCAAAAGGTGTCGGCATCGCTGCCGTTTACCAGTCTGGTGGCCAGTAATGGGAGCGCTGCATAAGCTTAGTCAGTAACCGGTGCAAGGTGGCATTACTGCGTCGCTAGAGATATTGAATGGAAGCAAGACAACTTAACATGGAGTGGTTTATGAAGAACAAACGCGCGTTTTTTTTGCGCTATTTTGGCATCGTCCTGATGTCAATTGGTGTGATAGTGCAGGCTCAGCAGGTCTCGCTTGAGGCGGCGAGCGAAGGTGTACAAGAAGCGCGAGAACTGTGTAACAGTATCGATGAGCAGAAGAAAGGTCTTGCCAAAACGGCGGGCTACGATCTTGATAAACTTTGCGGTGCGCTTGAGTTAATTGAAATACCTGGGGCCGGCGGTGGAGGGGGCGAGGATAATGCACCTCTTGTTTTGCCGCGCAACGATCAGCAGTTTACGTTGGGCGACAAATCGCTTGAGCAGATCGCTCTGGATAAAGATAACCTAACGCAGAGTCCTAGCGCGACCGATAAGCTGCTGCCATTTGGTTACGATCTATTTGCTGGCGAGCCAGCCAGTTTTGAGCAAGCCTCGCGCACCCCTGTTTCGCCAGATTACCTGCTCGGTCCCGGTGACACTGTGCAGTTGCGTTTTTATGGCAAACTCAATGAGTCTCACAATCTGGAGATCAACCGCAGCGGTTCAATTGAATTTCCTCAACTAGGCCCAATCCACTTAGCGGGCATTACCTTCTCCGATGCCAAACAATTACTGCAGCGCCGCATCCAGCATGAAATGATCGGTGTTGAGGCTAGTATTAGTCTTGGCGAACTGCGATCGATTCAGGTTTTTATGCTCGGTGAGGCCTACAAGCCAGGCAGTTATACCGTTTCGGCACTTTCAACTATTACCAACGCACTATTTTTATCCGGCGGCGTTAGCGATATTGCCTCGCTGCGCAATGTGCAGTTAAAGCGCGGTGGGGCGCTAATATCAACGCTCGATCTCTATGACCTGTTATTACACGGTGACACATCGCAGGATGCGCAGCTGCAATCCGGAGATACGATCTATATTCCCACGGTAAAACAAATCGCGTCTGTGGAAGGCGCCGCGCGTCGCCCCGCTATCTATGAGCTCAAGGGCACTGTCACCGCCGCCCAATTGATCGAACTGGCTGGCGGCTTAGAGGCTAATGCCTTTCATCAAAGTGCACGGATTCATCGGGTCGGTAATTCAGGTTTTAGGCATGTGATTGATATAGACCTGACCACCGAGCAGGGCAAAAGCACAGCGATTAAAAATGGTGATCTGTTAAAAATTGAGAAAGTGGTCGAGGAGCAGGAATTGTTCGTTACGCTGTCCGGCCATGTTCACTATCCCGGTGAGTTTTTGTGGCGCGACGGCCTGCGGATCTCAGATATGGTGAAAAACATCCGTGCGGTGAAATCCGATGTTGATCTAGATTTTGCACTGATCCGTCGGGAAACGCAGCCAGTAGGCAAAATAGAACCCATTTTTATTGACTTGGGAGCAGTTCTCGCCAACCCGAACAGTGAATTTAATATTAGTCTCTTTCCACGTGACGAACTGATGATTTTTTCCAATGATCCGCAGCGCGCCACTCTGCTGGAAGAATTGATGGAGGATCTGCGCCTGCAATCGCGCTCAGGTGAGATGGCGCGTATTGCTTCAATTACTGGCACAGTGCGTTCACCTGGTGAATATCCCCTTACTACAGGGATGACGTTGACGCAGTTGATTGCGGCTGCTGGGGGACTAAATGAAGAAGCTTATACTCAATTTGTCGAGCTCTCTCGGCACGATTTTACCAGTCCAGAAGAGACTATTTCTGAACATTTCAGCATCACTCTGGCTGATGCCGTTAGAGATCCAGCCAAGGATCCAGAGCTGCATCCTTATGATGTGGTTTCAGTGCGCACTATTCCCGAATTTCGCGAAAAGCTGAGTCTGGAAATCAAAGGCGAGGTGAAATTTCCCGGTACCTATACCTTTAAGCGCGGCGAAACGTTGGCGCAGGTGATTGCTCGCGCCGGCGGATTGACCGCGCTGGCTCACGCTGATGCAGCCGTATTTACGCGAGAGGATTTGCGTGAACAGGAGGCAAAACAGCTCGAGGATTTGCGTCAGCGCCTGCGTGCAGAGGTGGCTGCAACTGGTTTGGAAAAAGCTAATGAAGGCAACTTGGCGGGGGTCAATGATTCCACCAGGATCGTTGAGCAACTCGATGCCACTGAAGCACTGGGTCGGTTGGTGATTGATCTCAGCGATATTCTCGATGGATCAAGGGATGACGTTGCGTTAAAAGATGGCGATGTGTTGGTGGTGCCCCAATACCGTCAAGAAATTCAGGTGCTGGGTGAAGTTCAGCACCCCTCGGCACACCTTTTCAATCGTCAATCAAGCATTGATCACTATATTGAGTTGAGCGGCGGCATAAATCGTCGCGCCGATAAAAAACGCATTTATGTCGTGAAAGCGGATGGCTCGGTCGCGCTGCCCGGCCGCACCGGTTGGTTTCGTCATCGCCGAGTCAATATTGAGCCAGGTGACACGGTCATAGTGCCGCTGGATGTGGACCGCCGCCGCACGATGACGGTGTGGGGTGAAGCAACCGCGATTATCTATCAGCTAGCGCTAGGAGCGGCAGCGGTGAATAGCTTTTAAAATCAGGTAACTAAAAGGAATTAAGGATGTGGATCACGGGAAGATCAACAGGTAGAAATAGGCATCTCTATCGTTTTGCCTGCTTGGCGCTAAGCTTAACCTTATATATGACAGTGGCAAATGGGGAGCCCTGGGTCGATACTCGCAATGCCTCTCTGCGGGCTGATATAGAGCGCCTATCGAGAGCCGGGTTGATTCAGGTGCCGATCAACACCTGGCCACTGATGTGGTCAGGGGTGCTCAATGATCTAGAGCCGGCTGCCGGCGCAAACCCCGTGACGATCTTGGCGTTGCAAAACAGCCGTGCTCGGGTGTTGGCGGCGGGCCGGCGTGCCACCCGAGCTGATCGGGCGCAGCAGTCGCTAAGCCTATCGGCCGTGAATCAGTCGCAGCTGCTTCGCCACTTCGGCGATAATGCTCGCGATGAAGCGCAGCTGACGTTGCGCCGCAACGGAATCAGCGAGCATTTTGCCTACAATCTTGAACTAAGCAGAGTAAAAAACCCTTGGGACGGCGATCGCACCCATTACGATAACAGCTATTTTGGTGTCGTCTGGGGTAACTGGATTGGCATGATTGGCAATGTCGAGAAATGGTGGGGCCCTGGCTGGAACAGTAATTTAATTCTCACTAATAACGCACGCCCAACTCCCGGCCTAACCTTGCAGCGAAATTATTCAGAGCCTTTCAAATGGCCGCTCTTAAACTATTTAGGCCCCTGGACCACTCATCTTTTTATCTCCAAGCTCGATGATGAGCGACATATTAATGATGCCAAACTTGTTGGTATGACTTTCGGTTTTCGGCCGCTGCAAAGCGTGGAGGTCAATCTGCGACGAACGGCTCAATGGGGTGGTGAGGGCCGATCAGAGAGCCTCGAGAATTTTTTTGAACTGATCACCGGTATCGCTGACAACTGCGATAATCCCAGCTGCCGGCCAGACGAGCCAGGCAATCAATTAGGTGGCATTGATATTCGCTGGGACCTACCTTGGTTGGGCGCCTCGATTTATGGTCAGAGAGTGGGAGAGGACGAAGCCGGCGCACTGCCATCAAAAAGTGCTAGTCAACTGGGGCTACAATTCAGTGTGACTAACCGATGGTTCGAGGGTGTTGGCTTTGTCGAATATGACGACACCAGCACCCATTCATCATCGCGCCGCTACAACGTGCTCTACAATCACCACACCTACCAGACTGGTTATCGTTATCAGGGACGGGTTATTGGAGCGACATGGGACAATGACTCGACTGTCACCAGTATAGGAGCGATTGGCTATCTGGCCAGTGGTGACCGTCTCGAAGCGCGCTTCAGTAAGGGTGAATTAAATATCGATAGTCTTAACAGCGGTGAAACATCAAGGCATTCAATCACAACCCGGGGCAGTCGTTTTAATTCATTCTCGGCAAAATGGCAGCGAGTCTTTAACTGGGGAGACCTTCAAGTGGAAGGGCGCTATATAGATAGGCTAATTGGGGAATTTGGTCGGCAACAGGATAAGGTACACTTCTCTGCTGCGATTACCTATACTTTCGATTAAGCGCTGGGCGTCCGCCCCACGAGAATAAATAGGAATTTTCTGAAATACATGAGCAAACACTGCAAAGGCATAATTCTAGCGGGTGGTTCGGGAACTCGCCTGCACCCAATTACTCTAGCTGCGTCAAAGCAATTGCTGCCAGTTTACGACAAGCCGATGATCTACTACCCGCTGTCAGTACTGATGCTCGCCGGTATACGGGATATTCTTATTATTTCCACGCCAATCGATTTGCCCGGCTTTCAACGCATGCTGGGAGATGGCAGCCAGTTTGGTATCACCCTTAGTTACGCCGAACAGCCGTCTCCCGATGGCCTGGCTCAAGCATTCTTAATCGGCGAAGAGTTTATTGGTAACGACAATGTTGCTTTAGTGTTAGGCGATAATATCTTTTATGGCCAGCATTTTACCGACAAGCTGGTCACCGCCGTCAAAAGGCAGCAAGGCGCAACCATCTTTGCCTATCATGTTAATGATCCAGAACGCTTTGGCGTGGTTGAGTTTGATAGCGATGGACTAGCCATTAGTATTGAAGAAAAACCGGCTTTGCCTAAGTCTCGATATGCGATTACCGGACTGTATTTTTACGATAATAATGTGGTCGAGATTGCCAAAACCATTCAGCCATCCGAGCGAGGTGAGCTGGAAATTACTGATATCAATAATGCCTATATGCAGCGCGGCGACTTAAACGTCAGCGTATTGGGGCGTGGCTTTGCCTGGCTGGATACCGGTACGCATGATTCTCTCCTCGAGGCAGGCCAGTTTGTGCAGACTGTCGAGCACCGCCAGGGTTTAAAAGTTGCCTGTCTTGAAGAGATAGCCTTTCGCAGTGGTTGGATCTGTGCAGAAATGCTGCAACAGCAGGCCAGCGCGCTGAAAAAGACCGGCTATGGGCAGTATCTGCAAAAAGTGGTCGAGGGTTATCAATGAAGGTTATTGACACTGCTATAAATGATGCATTTATCATTGAACCCAACGTGTTTGGTGATTCGCGCGGCTTTTTCCTTGAAACCTATCAGGCTCAGCGCTATCGCGATCAGGCTAAAATTGAGCTGTCCTTTGTGCAAGATAATCATTCGAGATCCTCAAAAGGCGTGCTGAGGGGATTGCACTTTCAAAAAACCAAGCCTCAGGGCAAGTTGGTTCGCGTGGTGCGCGGAGAGGTATTTGATGTCGCTGTCGATCTGCGCAAAGGCTCCGCGACATTTGGCAAGTGGCAGGGGGTTTGGCTGTCCGAGGATAATCATCGCCAGCTCTGGGTACCTCCTGGTCTCGCTCACGGCTTTGTTGTCACCTCAGAGCGTGCCGACTTTGAGTATAAATGTACGGATTACTACGACCCCACTGATGAGGGGTGTCTGATCTGGAATGATCCGGATATTGGCATAGAATGGCCGCTGTCCGCTCCATTGTTATCGGAAAAAGACAAGATTGGCCTAAGCTTCAAGGATATAACTGCGTGAAGTTGTTGATTACTGGCGCTGCTGGTCAGTTGGGGACTGCCTTTGTTAGCGAGCTGAAGACGCGTCAAGATATTGATTTTGTCGCCTGCAGCCGCAAAGAAATGGATATCACAGATGCTGATAATGTTCGGCAAGTGATAACTAAAGTGAAGCCAGATTTTGTGATTAATACTGCTGCCTACACTCAGGTCGACTTGGCCGAGTCTGAAACCGGCCAGGCCTATCTCGTCAATCAGACTGGCCCGGCTAACCTTGCTAAAGCGTGCCAGGATCTCAATATCCCATTAGTTCATTTCTCGACGGACTGTGTCTTTGACGGCCGCAAGAAAAGTGCTTGGGTAGAAGATGATCCAACGGCACCTCTTGGGATTTACGGTGCCAGCAAACTGGCTGGTGAAGAGGCAGTTCAAGCACTGTGTCAGCGCTACCTGATTTTTCGTGTTAGCTGGGTATTCTCTGAGTTTGGTCATAATTTTGTTAAGACCATGTTAAATCTGGGCGCAACCCGTGAGCAGTTGCGGGTGGTCAATGATCAGATTGGCAAACCAACCTGCGCTGCAGAGATTGTTAGAGTGGTGCTGGCTATTCTGCCGAAGCTAGATAATCAGTGGGGGATTTATCATCTGGCTCAGCCCGACGCGATTAGCTGGCATGGATTTGCACAGGCTATTTTTAAA
>JAFMBY010000008.1 GCA_017858135.1 Porticoccaceae bacterium
ATTGCCACGGGCTGAGGCTCCATTGCCGCTCGCTGAGGCTCCTGCTGCTGTGGCTCGACTGCCTGAGCGTCCTCGTCAGTCTCGATCTCAATGGCAAACAGCGGCGAGTGCACTTTGGCGATATCCCCTGCAGCGTGAAACAGTTTGGTCACGCGACCGCTATACATCGAGGGAATCTCAACAATTGCCTTGTCGGTACTGACATCGACAACCACTTGATCCTCTTCGATGGTGTCGCCCTCGCGGACCTTCCACTCGATCACTTCACATTCAACTATGCCTTCGCCAATATCTGGCAAGATAAACTCTTTGTTCATCATTCGCTCCTTGTGCTCAATTAATAGCTGACCGTGGTCTTGATCGCTTCAACGATTTTTAAATAGTCAGGCAGATAATATTTTTCCTGCGCGAGCGGGAAAGGGGTGTCCAAACCGGCAACTCGAGCAATTGGAGCTTCAAGATTGAGGAAACAGTGTTGCTGAATGGTCGCAGCGATCTCGCCAGCAAAGCCACCGGTCAGCGGCGCCTCATGGCTAATCACTAGGCGCCCAGTTTTGCGTACCGAGTGGGCCACCGTCTCTCGATCCCAAGGCAGCAGCGTGCACAGATCAATTACCTCGCAGGCAATACCTTCATTGGCCACTAATTGTGCCGCCTTATTTATCTGAATCATCTGTGCACCCCAGCCCAGCAGAGTAATATCAGTGCCAACTTGCACCACCTCAGCCGCACCCAATGGCAACTCATAATCCTGCTCTGGGACCTCGCCAGTCGAGGCGCGATAAATGGCTTTGGGTTCAAAAAAGATAACCGGGTCTGGATCGCGAATCGCTGCCAATAACAGTCCCTTGGCTTGATAGGGATTGCTCGGCACCACTACTTTTAAACCCGCGGTGTGACAAAAATAGGCTTCGGGTGACTGCGAGTGGTAGAGGCCACCGTCAATACCACCGCCATAAGGCGCGCGAATCGTCAGCCCGCCACAGTTAAATTGATCGCCACTGCGATAGCGGAATTTGGCGGCTTCATTAACAATCTGATCGAAGGCGGGAAAGATATAGTCAGCAAATTGAATCTCTGCCACTGCCAGCGAGCCCTGTGCGGCCAGGCCGATCGCGAACCCGGCTATACCCTGCTCAGTTAAGGGTGTATTAAAGCAGCGCAGTGAACTGTGCTTTTCCTGCAAATGGCTGGTGGCTCTAAACACACCGCCAAATTTACCGACATCTTCTCCCAGACAGACAACCCGCGGATCAACTGTCATGGCGGTATCCAGAGCGCTGTTGACTGCTTGCAGCAGATTCATGCGTTTGGTGGCGGGCGCTGCGGTGGCGGCTTTAGAGAGAGCTCGCTGATTCATTTCGCCCCCTCCCTTGACTGTTTGTCGGCGGGATAATCATCGGGGTATTTAGCAATATGTTTTTCCAGTGCCTGCAGCTGCTCGCGCAGATGCGCCGGTGGGGTTTGATAAACATCATTGATCAGCTCTTGCAATACCGGCTTGGCGCGCTTTTCGGCTAGTTTGAGCTGTTCGAGAATCTCCTTGCGAAACCCTGCCTGCAGAGCGACATCACGCTCTTCATCCCACCAGCCCTGCTTCAAGAGCCAGTTTTTCATTCGACTAATGGGATCTTTTTCGCGCCATTGCTGCTCTTCATCACGGCTGCGATAACCGCTTGGATCATCCGAGGTTGAGTGGGCACCAAGTCGGTAACTCATGGTTTCGATCAATACTGGCTGTTGCTCTTCGACGGCTATTTTTCGCGCAGCGACTGCGGCGCTGTAGACTGCGAGAATATCGTTGCCATCGACACGAATAGTTTTAATGCCATAACCGACACCGCGCGAGGCGATACCGTCTCCGGCGTATTGTTCGGCGGCGGGTGTAGAGATCGCATAACCATTGTTGCGGGCGACAAATACCACCGGGCATTTGAGCACTGCTGCCATATTTAAACCGGCGTGAAAATCCCCTTCTGAGGCGGCTCCTTCGCCGAAATAACACAGTGTGCAGGCGCTATTTCCTGCCAGTTTCTGGCCATAGGCATAGCCCGCTGCCTGCGGAATCTGTGTCGCCAATGGCGAGCTGATGGTCATAAAGTGTAGATCTCGACTGCCGTAGTGAACCGGCATCTGGCGGCCTTTGCCAAGATCTTCAGCATTGCTAAAAAGCTGATTCATAAACTGCTCGGTGGTAAAACCGCGAAAGCGTATCGCCAACTGCTCGCGATACTGCCCCATTACCATATCGTCGTGCTTAAACGCCGCAATGGTCCCGGCGACGGAGGCTTCTTCGCCAGTGCAGGTGAGATAAAAACTCAGCCGCCCCTGGCGCTGTGCACCGACCATGCGCTCATCGAGAAGGCGGGTGTAGACCATATCGGCATAGATTTTTTTTGCCAACTCAGTGGACATCGGCGCAGCGGCGGCGCCGGCGACCATTTCGCCATCGGCCTGAAGTTGTGTCAGCGTGGGAATGGTTAAAGAGGCTCCGTCCAAAAAGACTGGGGTAGTCATTCGCAGGGACTGTTTAGCATTTCGCTCGGGCGGTACTACATTCTGTGGGGGTTTTTTAACTGCCATATAACACCTCAAACCGTTGCGCTATCAGTCAGACACGTTGGCTTAATCTCAGCGTCTAAAAAGCGACCTTTTAAGTCTTATTTATAGCTGTAAAATTAGCATGAGGAGCGCTAGAGAATCCTGCCAAAGTATTGGTTTGGCACCCCTCGCCAAGACATTTAATTGCGTAAAAATACATCAAATTAGTGATTTATTGTGCTTATTTGCCTACATTAATAAAACATACCAAACATTTTCAAAGCTATGGCATTATCTGATCTAATGGTTTCGCTCGATTAAGCCTTTAAATCAACCTAAAACATATCAGTAACGGCTAAAAAGCAGACGTTTTATGACTGACTACAAACTCGACAATATTGACTGGAAGATATTGGATATTCTGCAATCAGATGCCAGCATTTCTAACTTGGAACTCTCTGAGCGGGTATTTCTATCTCCCTCACCCTGCTCCAGACGAGTAAAAAACCTGGAAACTCTCGGTTATATCTCACGGCGGGTCACACTAATTGACCCGCGAAAAGTCGGTCTGCCTGTTACGGTTTTTGTCCAAGTAACCATGCATCATCAGGTGAAAAAGGACCTCGATCATTTTGCTCAGCAGGTGCTCGACTGGCCGCAAGTAATGGAGTGCTATCTGATGACCGGCGATTTTGATTATCTGATTCGTGTGGTGACACCAGATCTATTTGCCTATCAAGAATTTCTTGACCAGCTAACCCAAGTCAGTGGTGTCGATCATGTTAAGAGTAGCTTCTCGCTCAAGCCGATTTGCTATAAAACAGAGCTGCCGCTGGGACATTTAATTTAAGCTAAACTAAACTGCCTAAAGGAGTCGCTGCCAAGCCCGATTGTCCGATACTTTTAGGATCAGTAAAGCGCTCCTCAGCGACCCGATCAGCTATCACAAAGGTCGGTATATTTTCATTATCGCTGCGCACAAATATTTCTCTCAACGTGGCCGCAATGCCCTCAACCTTAGTGTTTAAATCGTCGGCATAGTTGTCTGCACCATAATTGTCCTCGATCATTTTGCGCTGATAGAAGACATCAATAATTCCCCCGGCATTAACCACATAATCGGGCGCATACAAAATTCCACGCCTGTGCAATTGATAGCCGTGCTCCACTGAGGCCAACTGGTTATTGGCTGCTCCGGCAATAATTGAAGCCTTGAGCTGCGCAATACTCTTATCATTGATTGCAGCGCCCAGAGCACAGGGAGCAAAGACATCGACCTCCAGCGAAAAAATCTTGTCGCCCGCCACGGCAGTCGCCTTGAGCTCACGCACCGCACGATCAACATTGGCCTGAATAATATCGCTGACATAGAGCGTCGCACCGGCATCGGCAAGCTGCGCGGCCAAACGATAACCGACACTGCCAAGCCCTTGAATAGCCACTTTAGTACCCTTTAAATCAGTGCGCCCAAGCTTGTGATAAACCGCTTCACGGAGGCTGACAAAAACACCATAAGCCGTACTCGGAGATGGATCGCCGCCGTGGGCTGAGATCTGATTTATGCCGCTGACATAACTGGTACGCTCGCCGATTTTCTGTATATCGGCAACCGAGGTGCCAGAGTCCTCAGCGGTGATATAACGGCCGCCAAGTCCGTCGATAAAATCCCCCATTGCATGCAGCAATGCACCCGTTTTGGCGTTCGCAGGATCGCCAATAATCACCGCTTTGCCACCGCCAAGCTGCAAGTTGGCGAGGGCCGACTTATAGGTCATGCCGCGAGACAAGCGCAACACATCGGTCAGCGCTTCATCATCTGAGATATACGGCCACATGCGACATCCGCCTAGGGCCGGCCCTAGATTGGTATTGTGCACAGCAATAATTGCCTTGAGACCCGATGCAGGATCGTTAAAAAAAGCGACCTGCTGATGATTATCAAATTCGTGATGAGAGAAAACGGACATTCCCCGGCTCCGGTTGCGTTGGACTAATTAAGCTAAATTTTAGCCGCGGCAGCGAGGAGAAAAATTGCGCGTTTTACGGAAAAAGTTAGCGCTTTAGCAGCGCGACAAGGATTTGATGGGGAAAATGAAATTATTAACCAAACACGCCACAGAAGTGCTTTTTTGGCAACCTGAGCTGCGCTTTTAATTCGTCTTTTAAGGCTTCTTTTTAGTCGCCTTTCGACATTTATTTCCTCACATAAGGTTGCCTTAAGGATTGGCGAATAATCTAGCCTTATCAATCTGAGGAAAATAGTCAATATGACCAGTGCAACCACTTATCAACAATCTAACTCCCCGGCATCATCGCTGCGCTGGCTCGGTCGTTCACTGACGTCAGCGCCAGATTTTCAGCTCCACACAGTCAACTCGTTGGAGCGGGACAAGGTAGAGACTTATATCAGGGATCAGTTTCGGCTCATCTACAACGCCAAGATCAGTAACTTTATGCCTTACCTAATCACCATGAACTGCGAGGACGGCATCAGCGCAACTGCCGGTATGCGCCCAGCCGATCAGCAACCGTTATTTCTTGAGCAATATCTGCCACAAACTGTTGAGCAAAGAATTGCCACTTTGACGAATGCGCCCACTAGCCGGCGACATATTGTTGAAATTGGCAACCTCGCTGCCACCCGTCGCGGCAGCAGTCAGCTACTATTTTTGATTTTGACCGGCCTGCTCAATTGCACACAGTTTGAGTGGATTGTCTTTACTGGCAACTCCCTGGTTGCCAAGTCGCTGCAACGTCTCGGTATCGAACTACACAATCTCGGTGATGCCGATCCGGATCACCTAGCGCACGAAAAAATATCGGATTGGGGTTCTTATTATCAGGGCAACCCCCATGTCTTCGCCGCCAATATCGCACAGGGCAAGCACGCCATGGACAGTAGCCGAATGGTTAGTCCTATCTTTGACCTCTATGCCGAGACCATCGAACGTCTCGCAAAAACGATAAATAGTCGAGTGCGCTCTTATGCTTAACCTGTTGGCACAACTTGACCAGATGGATGGCAACCCCATTGTTCTCAAAGACAGCTCACAGCAACTATGCAAAAAGCCGTTACTTGATTCCTGTCGGAAATTGATTGCCACTCTTAAAGCCTGCAATAGCAAAACTGTTGCGTTATTTGGCGATAACAGCAGTGACTGGGTAATTATTGATCTGGCCTGTCAGCAAGCCGATATCTGTCTGGTCCCGATCCCGACCTTTTTCTCTCAGACTCAGATCAATCATCTGTTTCATAGTCTCGCCATCGACACAGTGCTCTGCCAATTGAGCCAACCCTTTGTGGCTATCCCCAACATTAGGCATCGAGCACAGCAGGCAGTGCTTGAGGGGCGCTTTCAGTTGTTGCAGGTAAGTTGTCAGGGATGCGCTTCGGAACTGCCTGAGGGCACACAGAAAATCACCTTTACGTCAGGCTCCACCGGTCAACCAAAAGGTGTCTGCCTGAGTGTTGAGCAGCAGCTGCTGCAGGCCGCTACGCTGGCCAGCGCCGTTGCTCTGGATAAACCGAGACATCTTTGCCTGCTGCCTCTGAGCACGTTACTGGAGAATATCGCCGGCATTTATACGCCGTTGATGTGCGGTGGTGAAGTGATCACTCCAAGTCTCGCGGAGATTGGTTTTCAGGGCAGTTCGTCACTGGATGCGCAGCAATTTTGTCGCACCATTAGCGCCTACAGTCCGCACAGTATGATTCTCACACCACAGTTGTTAGTGGTCGCTATCGCCGCTGTCAAACAGGGCTGGCAGCCACCAGCGTCGCTCAAATTTGTCGCCGTCGGTGGGGGTAGAGTTGCCGCGCAACTGCTAGCCGAGGCTCACCAGCACGGCATCCCCGCCTATGAAGGCTATGGCCTTTCCGAATGCGCCTCGGTGGTTAGCCTGAATACTAGAGCAGAGAGTGCAGTGGGCACCAGTGGTCGACCCCTGCCCCACCTTCTGGTCTCTATTAACGAAGGTGAAATCATGGTGTCTGGCAATGCCATGTTGGGCTACGCAGGAGAACCCGACAGCTGGGGCCAAGAGATCATAAAAACCGGTGATATGGGCAGTCTCGACAGCCAGGGATTTCTAACCATTAACGGGCGCAGTAAAAATCTGTTGATCTCGAGCTTTGGTCGCAATATTAATCCCGAGTGGGTTGAGAGCGAACTGCTTGCCAACACAGTGATCGCCGATGCGGTGGTCTACGGTGATGCGCAACCACACTGTGTGGCACTGCTCCATCCGCGCGACCCACAGTTGGCCGACAGCTCGATACAGCAAATTGTCGATCAGGTTAACGTTGGCTTACCCGATTATGCGCGCATTGTTAACTGGCACCGACTACAACAGCCACTGAACAGCCAGCCAGGATTATTTACAGACAATGGACGGCCAGTCAGAGCCGCCATTGCCGCTCACTACCAACAACACTTAGACGGCCTGTATCAGCAACAGGCACAAGTCATTTCTCTCGAGGACGCCACGCGATGAATTTTTTTGACCAGCTACAAGACGCTACAAGCAACGAGCGCGCCACGCTATTTTCAGCACCGATTATTGATGCCGCTCTAAAAGGTGGGGTCAGTCTCGATCAGTACGTGGCTTTTTTAACCCAGGCCTATCACCACGTTAAACACACAGTGCCACTATTGATGGCCACTGGCAGTCGTCTCAGCGAAGACAAAGAATGGCTGCGCAATGCGGTAGCAGAGTACATTGAAGAAGAGCTCGGGCATCAAGAATGGATACTTAACGATATCGCCGCCTGCGGTGTAGACAAGGAGTCAGTGCGTCACAGTCGCCCCAACATGGCTACCGAACTGATGGTCAGCTATGCCTATGACACGATCCAGCGGATTAACCCGTTGGGGTTCTTCGGTATGGTGCACGTGCTCGAAGGTACCAGTATTAGTATTGCCGATAGTGCCGCTGACCATATCCGTGAAAGTTTGTCGCTGCCAAAAAAAGCTTTTTCCTATCTCTACTCCCACGGTTCACTGGATCAGGAGCATGTCGAGTTTTTTAAAAACCTGATGAACAAGATCGAAGACCCAGCAGAACAGAGGCAGATTATCGATTCGGCAAAGGTGTTTTATACCCTCTATGGCAATATTTTCCGCTCCCTGACCGAAACGTCTGCATTGACACTGGCGGCCTAATAGAGCAACGACGATTCCAAGGAAAAATGATGCAACTGAATAACAAAAATATTCTCTTAACCGGCGCCACAGGCGGTATTGGTAAGGCTATTGCAATTCGTCTAAACGCCGCAGGGGCGACTGTCTCGTTGGTGGGTCGCAAGCGTGCCACGTTGACGCCGCTGCTTGGTTCAATCGGCCCGCAGCACCATCTACTGGTTGCCGACATTAACAGTGTCGAAGGTCGCCATTCGATAGCTGAGCACTGCGCAACGAAAGCGATAGATGTCGTGATTAACTGCGCCGGTGTGCTTGATTTCGGTCTCTATGAAGTGCAGGAAAAAAGCAGTATTGAAGCGATGATGGTGACTAATTTGCTGTCGCCCATGCTGCTCTGCCAGCAGCTTATTGCCAACCTAAAGTTGCGCCCCGAGGCGGCGATCATCAATGTCGGTTCGATCTTTGGTAGCATCGGCCATCCGGGATTCACTGCTTACTGTGCCAGTAAACATGGCTTACGCGGCTTCACAGAGGCACTCGAGCGGGAGCTGGCTGATACCAACATTAAGGTAGGCTACTTGGCGCCTCGAGCCACGGACACTGAGTTTAACTCAGCTGAGGTACTCGCCTTCAACAAGGCCGTGGGTAACAGTATGGACAGTCCCGATTTGGTCGCCGCTGAATTAATTCAATTGCTTGAGCGCGACCAGCCAAGGCGCTTTATGGGTTGGCCCGAAAAGCTGTTTGTCAAAATCAATGGACTATTTCCCAACATTGTCAGCCGCGCACTGACTAAAAACCTTCCAATTATAAAACAACATACTAAATTAGGATCACCCCGAGGATAACTCCATGGATATAACAGGATTAAAACAGGCCATTTTCGGTATCACACTCAGCCTGCTCTGCAGTGCCTCCGCACAGGCAGATTCGCACACTGAGATAATCGATGCGATTAGCCAATTACAAAAGGCCTGGGCCGAAGTAAACTACCAGAGCGAGGGCAAAGAACAGACCGAAGATTTTATTGAACTGATCGCCGCAGCTGATGCGCTGGTTGCAGACCACCCAGAAGCTGCGCCAGCCTACGTATGGCGTGGTATTATCCAATCGACCTACGCTGGCGCAAAAGGAGGCCTTGGAGCGCTGAAACTTGCCAAGGCGGCGAAAGCCGATTTGGAGCAGGCGCTAGCGCTTGATCCAGAGACCATGAACGGCTCTGTCTATACCAGTTTGGGGACCCTGTACTTTAATGTGCCGGGCTGGCCAATTGGCTTTGGCAATGACAAAAAAGCTGAACAGCTATTATTAAAAGCGCTGACCTTAAACCCAGATGGCATCGACAGTAATTATTTTTATGCCAGCTATCTGCAAGCTAAGGGCCGTAATAATGAAGCCAAGCAGTTCTTCCTGAAAGCGCAAAATGCCGCACCTCGCCGTGATCGTCCACTGGCCGATGCCGGCAGACAAAAGGAAATTGCCGAGGCGTTAGCAACACTTGAAACAGATTAAAAATAACGAGTGACGACCCATGCACATACTGGTGATTGAAGACGACCAAGCATTAGCCGCCGGACTGAGCACCGCGCTGCGCAGAAAGAGCTATGCAGTCAATGTTGTCAGCCGCGGCAAGGATGCCTTGCATGTTATTCGCACAGAGACGCCGGATATTGCTATTCTCGATCTCGGTCTGCCCGACATGGACGGCATAGATTTACTGAAACAGGCGCGCCGGGAACATCCCGCACTGCAAATTTTAGTGCTCACTGCGCGCTCTCATATCGATGAAAAAATCATTGGTCTCGACAGTGGTGCCGATGACTACTTAGCCAAGCCCTTTGAAATGTCGGAACTGCTGGCACGATTACGCGTGCTCGAGCGCCGTCTTGGTAGCGCCAACACCACAGAGATTAGCGTCGGCGAGGTAACGCTAAATACAGCGACCAATAGTGTTCTACTAAAGGCCAATGAACTGGATTTGTCGCGTCGCGAATTTATGCTACTGCGCAGTCTGATGGAAAATGTCGGTCGGGTGCAGACGCGTAACACCTTGGAAACACGCCTTTACAGCTGGGGCGAGGAAGTTGCCAGCAATGCGCTTGAGGTTCATATCCATAATTTGCGTAAGAAAATCGGCGCCGATTTTATTAAAACCGTGCGCGGCGTTGGCTATCGGGTCAACTAGGAATGAATTCCATTCGTGTCTTTTTGGTGGCGGCTATTTTGGCCTTGGTGACATTATTTACCTTTGTCTCAGCGCTGCGAGGCTATCAATCGAGTATGCAGCAGGCAGAGCAGTTGTTCGACAGCCATCTGCTTGTTACTGCAAAGTTGATTGCCAACATCCAGACCAGCAAAGACAATCCTGAAATTAATCTCAACAGTAAGATTGTCTTTCAGATCTGGAGAGATAACTTACTAATAGCGCGATCATCCGGCGCCCCAACAGAAGCCATAGCCAAACAGCAGCCAGGCTTTGGCTACCGAAACTTTGACGGCTACCGTTGGCGCACGCTTAGTTACTACCGTGATCCGCACTGGATTACGGTCGCTGAGCGTAGCGATATCCGCTTCAGTCTGGCAGAGAATGTAGTGACCAAATCGCTGCTACCTACACTGATCGGTCTGCCTTTATTGGGCTTTTTGATTTGGTTAATTGTTACTCAAGGTTTGCGCCCACTGCGCAAACTGGCGGCTGAATTAAGCAGCAAACAGGCGGATGATTTAGAGCCACTACCGACACAGATACCGAAACAGGAACTGGCGCAAATTATTACCTCAACCAATGGCCTGTTGAGGCGTCTGGAAGCCTCTCTGCAGCGTGAAAAACAGTTTGCCTCTGATGCCGCGCATGAATTGCGCACGCCTATCAGCAGCCTGAAAATTCAACTGCACAATATGGCGGAGGACGTCGCAGACAAGACTAATGACCTCGCTCAGGTCAATGTCATTACCACCCAGCTTGAGCATGTGGTGGAGCAGATTCTCGCCCTCTACCGTAGCTCACCCGACCACTACAATGCCCAGTTTTCATCGCTAGATCTCACTTTGCTGACTCAGGAAATTATTGCCGAAGAATACAGCAGCTTTGACAACAAGGATCAGTCAATTGAGTTTCAAGGCGACAGTCAATTTATCTTCGGCGACAGCTTTTCACTGACCACCCTGATCCACAACCTGCTTAGCAATGCCAATAAGTATACGCCGCAAGGGGGACAGATTTTGGTCAGCATCTCGCGCGACGTCGACGCTGTAGTGTTGAGAGTCGAAGACTCTGGACCGGGAATTGCCGAAGATCAACACCAGCAGGTCTTTGAACGCTTTTACCGTGTCGGCGGTGACCGCCACCAATCAGGCGAGCCGGGCTGCGGTCTTGGCTTAGCCATTGTCAAGCGGATTGCTGATTTGTATGGCGCAACGATTAATGTGGGCCACTCATCATTTGCTAGCGGCTGCGCATTTACACTGCGCTTTAAGCCCGCCTGCACACTCGCTATGGATCCGGTATGAAATACTCAATTATAAAAAAATCTAGCATAAAGCCGTCCAATATTTTCCCATCCAGTGCAGCCGTAAGGTCGCTGGTAGTGTTTTTACTCAGCGGTTTACTGAATCACGCCGCAACGGCTGCAACACCCGTAATAGAAATCACCATAAAAGACCACCTATTTTACCCCGCAGAGCTAATCCTGCCGGCTAATACTAAGATAAAACTGCTGATTCACAACAGTGATCCAACACCAGAGGAGTTTGAAAGCTACGAACTCAACCGCGAAAAAGTTATTGCGGGCAATAGCCGAGCGGTGATTTTTGTTGGACCCTTAAAACCCGGCACCTACCCGTTCTTCGGTGAGTTTTACCCAAAGACCGCGCAGGGCAAAATTTTGGTCTTTTAATCGGCTGCTCAATTATGTTGTTAAATTCTGTTATTTTAATACTCCAAGAAACCCTCGAAGCTGCGCTATTAATCGGTGTCCTATTGGCTATTAGTGCGCACCTGCACAGCAGCCTTAGATGGCTGTGGTATGGGTTATCACTGGGAGCCATTATTGCGTTTTTCTGCGCCATTAATATGAGCACGCTATCGGCGTGGTTTGATTATGCTGGCCAAGAAGTGTTAAACGCCATCATGCAATCCATGATATGTGTTTTTATCATCGTGTTGGTCTGGTTGATCTCGTCTGTAAGGCCATTGCCAACCGCTGCATCACACGCCTATGGTAATCGCTTCGCGCAACTCTGCTGCCTTATTATTATGCTCGCGGTGATTCGTGAGGGCCAAGAGATCATGCTCTACCTGAGTGGTTTTTTGGGCAATGTCGAGCATGTACAAAAAGTCTTTATCGGCAGTGGCATCGGTTTTGGCATCGGTGCCAGCGTCGGTATTCTTCTGTTTTATGGCTTGCTAGCCCTGCCAACAGCATGGCAAAAACCGGCCATGCTGACATTGTTAGCCCTGTTTGCTGGCAATATGCTAGCGCAGTCAGCGGTACAACTCACGCAGGTAGATTGGATCGCGCAGACCGCCCCATTGTGGGACAGCTCAGCATGGCTCGCTGAAGACAGTATGCTCGGCGAACTGCTCTACGCTTTGATTGGCTACGAATCAAGACCCACCGCCGCGCAAATGCTCAGTTATGTCAGTGGCATCAGTCTAGTCTGGCTAGCCGCTCTGGGTGGAACGTATTATGCCAAGCAACAGAATCTCAATGGTCACAGCGCGGACTCCATAACCAGTGGAGCCTGTGTAAAATGATTCCTGTATTATTTTTTATCGCCGCTTTCTTTAGTGGTGTCGTGGTGGCCGACGGTATGGTCATTGATAAAATTTATCATCCCTATGTACAAGAGAGCGAGCAGGAATTGGAGTTTAGAGCAGTGCTTCAAGACAGACAGCCGCGCTCCCCCAGCAACAATCACCTTTACCGCTTTGCGTACGGTCGGTCGCTCAGTGATCGTTGGTTTGCAGAAGTTTATCTAACCGGCAATAAGTCGGATGCGACCAGTTTTGAGCTCAGTGCTGTTGAATTCGAGCTGAAATGGCAGCTGACTGAACAGGGTGAATACTCGGCTGACTGGGGTCTGCTATTTGAACTAGCCAAGAGTATTGATAAAGATATTTACGAACTCTCCAGCGGCGTGATCGTCGAAAAAGAATTAGGGCAATGGAGTCATACCGCCAACGTTATCATTGAGCAGGAGTGGGGAGCCGATATTGTCGACGAACTAGAGTCAGCGCTGACCATGCAGAGCCGCTATCGATACAGCCAACGACTCGAGCCCGGCATTGAGTTTTATATGGGCCAAGATACGTTGGCCGCAGGGCCGGTCGTGATGGGCCAGCTTCGCTGGGGGTCACGACAAAAAATCAAGTGGGAGAGCGGCGCCATTTTTGGTCTTGACAAGAAAAGCCCTGACCTCGCATTAAGATTGTTATTTGAGTATGAATTTTAACGACTTAAATTATTTTTATTGTCAGCATACAGGCTCTACTCATAACCTATAACACTGCAAATCGCTTTGCTAAAATTTCTTGATGGGCATCAATTTTTTCTGTCAGTACCTGTTTATAGTGCCTCAACCAGTCAATGTAAGACTGTCTAATTGTCACCACATCAGGAGCGCTAAAATGAATCCAATCTTACGAGAACCCTCGCAGTTCTTTAATCGATTTCAGCAAGACTTTAATAATTTATTTCGATCTTTTTCCGATAGGCCCTCGTCATTTTTGGACGAGGACAGCAATGTTATCACTAGCCAGTGGGTTCCCTCTGTCAATATTCGCGAAAGCAATAGTGAATTTGTTATCAGTGTCGACATTCCGGGCGTCAATGCCAAAGATGTAGAGGTCAGCATGGATAATGGTATTTTGTCGATAAGGGGCGAGCGCAAGCTGGAGAAAAGCGAAGACTACAATGGATACCACCGCACTGAATGTGCCCAAGGTTCTTTTTATCGGCGTTTCAGCCTCCCCGACTCCGCAGATCCAGACAAGATTGTCGCTAAAGATCGAGATGGCGTATTGACCATTACCCTCGGTAAGCGTGAAACCTCGAAGCCAAAGTTGATCAATATTCAATCTTGATGCACGCAAAGTTCACGGAAGTAAGTAACCTCCTCTCCTCCCAGAGTTGGAGTATTCTACAGCCTCCGCCATCCCACCCTTTGGCGGAGGTTTTTTTAAACCGCCGGGACCTCGATACTATTACATCGACTCAGGGAGTAGTGCCTGGTAGAGATCACTATAAGCTTGCGCACTGTGATCCCACGAGAAGTCCTGGCGCATGCCAGCACGCTGAAGATCTCGCCACAACAGCAAGTTTCCATAGACAAACTCAAGACGCTGGAGCGCTTCCAACAGCGCGCTGCAACTATACTCCCAGAACAGCACCCCCGTGGCGTCAGCAATGTCCTCTGAAAAAGGTGGTATATCGATAATCGTGTCTGCTAGACCCCCTACGCCGTGAGCGACCGGCACGGTACCGTAGCGCTGCGCATACATCTGGGTTAGCCCACAGGGTTCGTAGCGCGAGGGGATCAATAATGCATCGGCACCGGCGACTATTAAGTGGGCGACTCTCTCATCGTAACCAATCCTGACGCTAACTCGACCCGGATACCGGCGTGCCGCCTCTTGCAACGCCTGCTCGAATTGTCTATCACCGCTGCCGAGAAGGACAAAATCAATATCCTGCTGCTGTATCAAGGGTAGCGCCTCAAGGATCAAATCAATACCTTTCTGCTCGGTGAGACGAGAGACCATGCCAATCAGCAAGCGTTCGTTATTGTCGCCAAGATGAAACTCAGTTTGCACAGCCAGTTTGTTAAACGTCTTGCGATGCAAACTGCTGATGCCATAAAGTGTTTCGATAAAACGATCGTTGCCAGGATCCCATAGTTTTATATCTATGCCATTAACAATTCCCGAAAAGCGCCTACCAGTCGCCTTCAACAAGCCTTCAAGCCCACAGCCAAATTGCGTTGTTAAAACTTCTCGCGCATAGCCCTGACTCACAGTAGTCACCGCTCCGGCAAAGACAATTCCTGCTTTTATAAACGACATTTGTCGATAGAATTCGAGTCCCCGAAAATCCCAAAGACGCACCCCATTGACAACCTCGGGTAACTTTAGTGCGGCAAAGTCCGACTCACTAAAGAGCCCCTGATAAGCGAGATTGTGGATGGTAAAAACACACTGCGGTCGCGACTTATAAACCTTTAACAACAATGGAACCAAGCCCGTGTGCCAATCATTGCAGTGGACGATATCCGGCTGCCAGGAGAGACCTGCGCGATCAGTGCCAATTAGCGTGACAATGCGGCAGAACAAGCCAAAGCGCTGGGCGTTGTCCTCCCAGTTATGATCGTTGGTTTCACCATAGGGACCACCAGGACGATCAAACAGCGCCGGACAGTGCACCAGATATACTGGAATATCGGTGTTTTTCAGATTGGTTTTTAACAGGCTGACATCATAGCCTTGAATCGTTGTAGCGAGTTGACCGACCGCTTTCAGGTAACTGAGATCATCCAAAATGCGACGGTATGCCGGCAGTACGATACGAACCTCATGGCCTTGCCGATGCAGCGCCAGAGGCAGATTATAGGCAACATCACCGAGCCCGCCGGTCTTGATCAACGGGTAGAGCTCACTGCAGGCAAAGAGGATATCCATCGTGATCAACTACCCTCCCGCGTTAAAATAATGCCTGCCAATGGTGGTAAAACGAGCGCCAGCGAATGAGGTTGATCCATCCAAGGTATCGCTTCGCTGTGCACCAGACCTGCATTACCTATATTACTGCCAGCATAAAATTCAGAGTCCGAATTGATCAGCTCGCGATAGAAACCCTCCTCGGGCACACCAATACGATAATGATAGCGAGGCTCCGGGGTAAAGTTGAGCAGCACTACAATAAGTTGATGGTCTGATTTACGCTGATAACTTAGCACTGACTGCTGGCTGTCGTGACACTCGATCCACTGGAAACCTCGCGACTCAAAGTCGTAATAGTGGAGTGCCTGATGGCGGCGGTAGAGATAATTGAGGTCGGTGACTAGATGACTAATGCCGCGATGTCGTTCAGAGCTGAGCAACTGCCAATCCAGTGAGTGCTGAGATCTCCACTCTTGACGCTGTGCAAATTCATTACCCATAAACAGCAGCTTCTTGCCCGGCCACGTATATAAAAATAAATAGAGCAATCGCAGGTTGGCAAATTTCTGCCAATCATCGCCAGACATTTTTTCTAACAGCGAGCCTTTGCCATGTACCACTTCATCGTGAGACAGAGGCAGGACAAAGTTTTCATGGTTAGCGTAAAGCGCACTAAAGGTTAGTAGATCGTGATGATAGACGCGGTAGATCGGGTCTTTATTCATGTAGATCAGGCTGTCATGCATCCAGCCCAAATTCCACTTCATGGAAAATCCGAGACCACCCACCCAGGTCGGTCGGCTAACCTGCGGCCAGGCAGTGGACTCCTCTGCAATCATTAGCGCCCCGGGGAACTGTTGATGCACCACCTCATTGAGTTCCCGTAAAAACGCGATCGCCTCAAGATTCTCATTGCCACCATACTGATTGGGCAACCACTCCCCTTCTTTGCGGGAGTAGTCTAGATAGATCATCGATGCCACAGCATCAACGCGTAAGCCATCTATATGAAATTCTCGAAACCAGTAAAGTGCATTGGCAAATAAGAAATTTTTGACTTCATTGCGGCCAAAGTTAAACGTCAGTGTGCCCCAGTCTGGGTGCTCGGCTAGCCGTGCATCGGAATGTTCATAAAGCGCTGTGCCATCAAACTGAGCTAGACCGTGGTCGTCCTTGGGAAAATGCCCCGCTACCCAGTCAATAATAATGCCGATATTGTAACGATGCGCGCAGTCGATAAAATAACGTAAGTCGTCTGGGCAGCCAAAGCGGCTGCTCGGCGCATAGTAGCCCGTGCACTGATAACCCCAAGACTCATCCAATGGGTGTTCGGCAATCGGCATGAGTTCAATATGGCTAAAGCCAAGCTCTTTGACGTAGGGAATAAGACTGTGAGCAAGCGTCTTCCAACTCATAAAACTACCGTCGTCTGCGCGCTTCCAGGATCCAGCATGTAGCTCATAGACTGAGAGCGGCGCGTGCTGCCAGTCCCAGTGGCGGCGATGCTCCATCCACAGTTGGTCGGACCAGTCGAACGTACTCTCACCATCAACAATCGAGGCCGTCTTGGGCCGCAACTCTGAGCGCTGAGCATAGGGATCGGCTTTTAGGGCGATCACACCGCCTTCAGCATAACGAATTTCATATTTGTAACGCGCACCGATACCCAAACCGGGAACAAATAATTCCCAGACGCCACTGTTGCCGCGACAGCGCATAGAATTGACTCGACCATTCCAATGATTGTAATCACCGACCACACTGACGCGCTCAGCATTGGGCGCCCAAACGGCGAACAACACTCCATTGACATGGTCGACTCTATGCAGATGAGCGCCAAGCTTTTGGTAGATATGCTGATGCGACCCCTCGGCAAAAAGATGTATATCCATATCGCTTAACTGCGCGGAAAAGCTATAGGGATCACAGGTGTAGTGGCAGATACCCTGATCATCTTCCCAGCGAATTAAATAGTGATGAGGAATGACTTCGGTGCCTATCCACTCAAATAGATCAGTGTTGCCAATGCGCTGCATCGGCAATGACGGACCTTCTATTGCAGCCTTGTTGGCATCAGGTAAAAGTGCACGAACACACCAGTGATTGTCGCCAATCCAATGACGTCCGAGAATACTGAACGGGTCGTGGTGGCGCATTTCCAACAGCCGCTGCATGGGTTCGGTAATGGTGCTTGCAACGGCTGTATTGACACTTTTTCTGGTAGCGGACTCTGAATCAAAAGAATTATTAATAACAGATCCTTAGACCATTAATGGCATAGAAGCGTGATGGCCAGTAACGGCCTTTAACATACTCTCGGTGCGATAAAATGGTAGCTCGGCATCTTCAGCACTATTGGCCTTGGCGATAATATCTCCGGAGGAAACAATGCCCGCTAGAGTGCCATGACTATTGACAACTGGCAGTCTACGCACACTATTTTCACGCATAATATCCAACGCCGTTTGTACATCATCTTCAAGATGGCATTTGTGCAGCAGCTGGCTGTCAGTAATATCTCTTACAGCTAACTCCCACAGCGGTTTTTGCTGCAGTGCCGCGCCCATCGCAATATCGCGATCGGTCACCATAGCAACCGGCCTGTGGGCCTCGTCGACGACTGGCAGCGCGCCACAATCGTTATTCCACATCGTCATGGCCACTTTGTTGAGCGGCGTTTTAAGGGTGCAGGTTGATACCTGACTCGTCATCATCTCTTTCACATTCATCTCTCTTAACTCCTGTAGGGTTTTTCGTCATAGGGAACTGGCAGGCAATCGTCATCAATATTAGCCTCGAGAGTGTTGATCCGAATCAAGATTTAAAAAACCCTCCAGTGGTCAAATTTTATTTGCTCTAGGGTTAACTTTTAACGGCACAAAAACTGGAAGGATAATGAATCAAATTGTCATTGATAGACACTGGACACCCGGAGCAATACGTGACGCAAGTAACAGTCGCTTCGTTAGCAGGCTTACAAAAAACACGCTCGGGTTAATTCTAGCCGGTGGTTGTGGGTCTCGCCTAAATCAATTGACCCGCTGGCGAGCCAAACCCGCGGTTCCATTCGGCGGTCAATTTAGAATTATTGATTTCACGCTCTCTAACTGTGTCAACTCTGGTATTCGACGGATTGGCGTACTCACCCAGTACAAAGCACACTCTCTGATTCGGCACATACAGCGCGGCTGGGGGTTTCTGCACGGCGAGTTTGATGAATTTATCGAGTTGCTACCCGCTCAGCAGCGTCTTGAGAGTTCCTGGTATCTGGGCACCGCCGATGCGGTGTACCAAAATATCGATATTATACGTAACCACAATCCACGCTATGTGCTGATTCTGGCAGGTGATCATATTTATAAAATGGACTATGGCCCAATGCTCGCACAGCATGTTGAAAAAGGTGCTGAATTAACCATTGGCTGTATAGAGACGCCGAGCGATCAGGCCAGTGCCTTCGGTGTCATGAATGTTGACAGGCATGGTCGGATTACCGATTTTGTTGAAAAGCCCGAACAGCCGCCAACCATTGCCGACAAGCCGGATCGTTCCTTGATATCCATGGGCATTTATATTTTTGATAGTCAGTTTCTTATCGACCAATTGATCAACGATGCCGACAGTATCGATTCTAATCATGACTTTGGACAAGATCTGATTCCAGCGCTGATCAAAAACCATCGTGCCTATGCTTACCCATTTCGCGACAGCGGGCAGCAGCGTCAGGCCTACTGGCGCGATGTCGGCACGGTGGATGCTTACTGGCGTAGCAATCTCGAACTTATTGGCGTCACCCCCGAACTCAACCTCTACGATCGCGAGTGGCCAATTTGGACCTATCGCGAGCAAACGCCACCGGCAAAATTTGTCTTTGATGAACCGCAGCGTCGTGGCATGGCCATCGACTCAATGGTTTCCGATGGCTGTATTATCTCTGGTGCCATGGTTCGCCACTCACTGTTATTTAACAATGTTAGTGTCGATGAAGGCAGCAGGGTGGGCAGTGCGGTGGTGCTACCGGAAGTGCGTATTGGCAAACACTGCCGCATCAATAAAGCGGTTATTGACAAAGGCGCAGTACTGCCCGACAACACCGTGATCGGCGACAATGTGCAACAGGATGCCGAACGCTTTTATGTCAGTCCCGACGGCGTTGTGCTGGTAACACCAGATATGCTCGGACAGCCACGCCACCATGCACGATAAACCCTTAAATTTCGATAAATCACTCGACGTAGTACTCTGCTGGCATATGCATCAGCCAGAGTACCGTGATCCCATCACCGGAGTCTGTAGTCAACCCTGGACCTATCTGCGTGCAATCAAGGATTACACTGATATGGCCGCGCATCTCGAACAGGTACCAAATAGTCGCGCCGTCGTTAATTTTAGTCCGCTGTTACTGCTGCAGTTAGACCACTATTGCGAGCAATTTAATCGCTATTTTACCGATAATCAGCGGCCTTTGGACCCTCTGCTGGCGGCGCTGGTGGAACCCACCATCAACGGCGATCAAGAGTACCGCTACAACCTCGTTAAACGCTGTCTCAACCACCACAACTACAGCAGCGGCCAGCACTTTGAATGCTATGTTGCGCTAAACAATATCGGCCAACATATTATCAATAATGCCAGTCATATAGGGTATGTCTGCGACGATTTTTTCAGTGATCTACTGGTCTGGTTTCACCTCACTTGGTTGGGTGAAACCGTGCGCAGAGATGATCCGCGCGCGCAAAAACTGATTGCGCGAGAAAGACGTTACTCCATGTCTGAGCGCATCCAGCTAATGAGAATCATCAGCCAGCAGGTCAGCCAAATCATCCCCAGATATCGCGCCCTCGCCGAGCGTCAGATTATTGAACTATCCATGACTCCCTATGCTCATCCTATTGCCCCACTGCTGGCAGATTTAAGCAGTGCCAAAGACGCCACGCCGCATCTTGTTATGCCCAATACCACAGAATATCCGGGCGGGGAACAACGCTTAAACTGGCATATCGATGCCGGCAAAGCGGTTTTTATACGACATTTTGGCCAAGTACCAATCGGTTGCTGGCCCGCCGAGGGGGCGCTCAGTGATGCTAGCTTGACGGTTTTGGACAACAGCGGCTTTGCCTGGACTGCCAGCGGCGCTGGCGTACTCGCCAATAGTTTAGCAAGCTCAAGAGTGGAGAATTCGAGCCTCGATAATTCGTCTGACAACGATAACTCTGAGACAGATCTGTACCAAAGCTACTCGTTTGACGGGCGCGCCATCCGCTGTTTTTTCCGCGATGACCATCTCTCTGATCTTATCGGCTTTACTTACTCGAGCTGGCATGGAGACGATGCCGTAGCCAACCTTGTCAGTCGTCTCGAGGACATCGCCAGGCGATGCGCAGAGCAGCCCAACGCCCTGGTAGCGATCATTATGGATGGTGAAAATGCCTGGGAACACTACCATCAAAACGGCTTCTTTTTTTTGCGCGAGCTCTACCGCCGACTGGCCGAGCACCCAAGCCTCAATCTGACGACCTTCTCAGAGTGCCTGCACGGCCAGTGCAAACAGCTTGAACACCTGATTGCTGGCAGTTGGGTCCATGGCAACCTGACAACCTGGATTGGTAGTGTCGATAAAAATCGCGCCTGGGACATGCTGATCGATGCCAAACACAGCTTTGATCAGGTCATGCAAAGTCAACAGTTGAGCGACGAGCAAACACAGGCAGCCGAGCGTCAACTGGCAGTCTGCGAAGGCTCTGACTGGTTTTGGTGGCCCGGCGGCGACAATCCGCCAGAGACTGTCGCCGCCTTTGACGAGCGCTTTCGTATGCACCTTGAGGCACTCTACTCACTGCTCGCTGTGCCCGCTCCCGACTATTTACAGCACCCCTTTGCCCATGCGCTTGCAAGAGATGCGCTGAGCAGCGACATAGCGCACGGCGGCGTCATGCGCAGAGCGCAATAAATAAATATTTATGCATAGAGCAGCTACAACTGGACTCCAGACCATTTTTCAGCAGCGCCGGGCTGGTGTGCTGTTGCCCATTACCGCACTGCCAAACCATACACAACTGCCGGTCAAGCAAACGAGGCAAGCTTACGGCTGCGGCGTTTTTGACTCAGCCTGCAGGTTTATCGACTGGATCGCCAGTGCCGGTTTTAGCGTTTGGCAGCTACTGCCTCTAGGCCCCACTCACAGCGATCTCTCGCCCTATCTCTGTCTCTCCTCTCTTGCCGGCGAGAGTCATTTTATTGGTCTGCGGTGGCTGCAGCAAAATGAGCTACTGGACGCTCAAATTGAGATATCCACTATCAGCCATCGTGCGGCACTGATCGCAGCCCACAATCACTTTACCCAAAGTTCGCCAGACCACCATTGGCATCGAGAGTACGACCGCTTTTGCCATGAAGCGCACAGCTGGCTGCATCACTTTGCCCTGTTTATGGCGCTGCACCAGCAATACCGCCAGCGTCCTTGGTATGAGTGGCCAGCACCTCTGCGCGATCGTCACAACGACGCCATAGCCGCGATCGAGCGGCGGCTCAACGACGAGATTGCACAAATCAAATTTGCCCAATTTTTATTTTTTAAACAGTGGTCTGTTATTCGTCACTACGCCGAACAAAAGGGCATTTTCCTGTTTGGCGATATGCCGATGTTTGTCGCCCACGACAGCGCCGATGTTTGGGCTAACCGAGATTATTTTAAACTCAACAGCGAAGGCCAACCGCAAGTGGTCGCGGGGGTACCGCCAGACTATTTTTCGAGCATTGGACAGCGCTGGGGAAACCCCCACTACAATTGGCCGCGCCTCCAGAGAGACCACTTTTGCTGGTGGATTCAGCGCCTTCGACGTCACTTAGAATTATTTCACCTACTGAGAATCGACCACTTTCGCGGTCTTGACAGTGCCTGGGAAATACCACTGACAAGCCATACAGCCGCGATTGGTCAGTGGCAACCGGCACCGGGCAAGCAATTGCTCAGCGCTGTGCACCGGGCCTTGCCAGAGTTACCATTGGTGGCGGAAGACCTTGGCTTGATCACCCCTGAGGTCACGGCGCTGCGCCAACAGTTTCGGCTGCCGGGAATGGCCGTATTGCAATTTGCCTTCGACGGCAACCCCGACAATCCTTATCTGCCGGACAATCTCAGACAGTACTCGGTGCTCTACACCGGAACCCATGACAACGACACCAGCCTCGGATGGTTTGTCAGCCTCTCCGAACAACAGCAACAAATGATTACCCATTACCTGCACTGTGCCCCGGAGGATCTGCCACTAGCGTTGATCAAAGCGGCATTGGCCTCAGTGGCACAGTTAGCGATTATTCCGCTTCAGGATATTCTCGGTCTCGGCAGCGAACACCGCACCAACACGCCGGGCACGCTCGGCAATAATTGGCTCTGGCGCTTCCAGTGGCAACAGCTACAGGCGCATAAGGCACAACAGCTCCTTGTTCTAAACCGGCGCTATGGACGCTGCAAATAGCCCTGCACCAATCACTAAAATATCGAAAATTGACAGGTATCAAGCCAGCCAAAAGATAGAACTGCTTTTATAGGCTGGTAATCAAACCCTAAAAAAGCGTAATTATTCAGCTCAAATTTTACTGCAGAGGTAGATTTGCTGTGGTCCCCTTGGTTTCAAGGCCGTTTGCAGCATGGATGCTGCAACCGAGCCTCCACGGACGATGCACATGGATGTGCAAGTGTCGTATTAGGCAGGATGCCGGTAGCGACCGGATTCACGGCGTGTCTTGAAAGCAAGGGGGCCACAGCAAATCGGGGCAAAGATGCTGAGTAGTTACCAAAAAATCTTCTCAAACGCGGAGCATGTGCTGATGAAAAATATTGCTATCAATGGTCTCGGGCGCATCGGCAGGCTGATTTTGCGCCGTTATCTCGATGGCGGTTACGCCAGCGTCAGGATTGTCGCAGTCAACGATCCGATGCCCGCAGACAACCTGCTCTACCTCCTCAAATATGACTCGGTGCATGGCCCTCTGCGTCACAGCGTCGATATCAGCAACGACAAACTGCGCATTGGCGATCACCAGTTCGCGCTCTACCACCGCACCGAGCCCAACAAGCTGCCCTGGGACGAGCACAATATCGATCTTGTGATTGAGAGCAGCGGTCATTTTTGTCGTTACAACAGCGCCATGCAACACCTTGACGCCGGCGCTAAGCGCGTGTTGATCACGGCACCCTGTAAAGATGCCGATATCACTCTGGTACTGGGGGTCAATGACGATCAATTCGACGCCGATCAGCATATGATTATCTCCAATGCCTCCTGCACCACCAATTGTCTGGCGCCAATACTCAAAATACTGAGTGATAAGTACGGCGTCGAACGCGCACTGGTGACCACCGTGCATGCCTACACAGCGAGTCAGAGTCTGGTCGATATGCGCGCTGAAAAACGACACCGCGGACGCGCTGGCGGCTTGAATATTATTCCCACCACAACCGGTGCAGATGCTTGCACCATTATGGTCTTGCCAGAGCTCAAAGATCGTTTGATAGCGCTGGCACTGCGCGTCCCTGTAGCCAATGTTGCACTGATCGATATCAGTGCTGAACTGGGCGACAAAACACGACCAACCTCGCTGGCCAGCGATGCTGTCAACGACACCTTTAAGCAAGCCGCTGCTAGCTCGATGAAAAATATTATCCAGTACAGCGACGAACAATTAGTCTCCAGCGATATTATTGGCAATCCTCACTCAGCGGTTATCCATGGACTCTCTACCCGAGTATTGCAGGGCAACATGATCAATCTGTTCGCCTGGTATGACAACGAATACGGCTATGCCTGTCGCTGTTTAGATATCAGCGAAAAAATCAGTTTCCAAGCATTAAAACCCGAACCGGTTGTTTAACACTTTATCCAAGGAGGTCAATATGAATATCTCAAGACGGTCAGTGGCCACTGTCATCATTCTTTTGCTGCTCAGCGGCTGCGCCTCGAGAGTGCAGCATGATGTAGTGACCTTTCATGAAGGCAAGCTGCCGCGAGGCGAAACTATCGCTATCGAAGCAATGGATAGCATCGCTTCAAACAGTCTCGAATTCAGTCATTACCGAACACTGATTGGCGAAAAACTTCGTCAGTTGGGTTATGCGCCAGTGGCAGCAGATCAGCCAGCTACGCTGATAGCCAAGATAGGTTACTCGGTGAGCGACGGACAGACACGTATCCGTAGCGAGCAGCGCAACTATGTTCGCTACCATTTTTATTATGGCCACTACCACAATCCTTTTTATTACGGCTTTTACGATCACTGGCCTCCGGAACGCTACAGTTACACAGTCTACAATCGCAAACTGATGATGAATATTTCACACAGCTCAACAGGCGAGTTGCTATTTGAAGGCCGCGTCCAGAGCATTGGCCGAGAAAAGGAAATTGCCTCAGTGATGCCCTATATGATCACTGCGATGTTCAATAATTTTCCCGGAGAAAATGGTATTACGAAAGTCGTCACCATTGATAAGCAGTAATACTCTAGACGGATAATTTCTACGAACACAGTCTCTACGGCCAGATTATAGCCACAACATGCAGCCAAGTTCGAAAGGATGGCTGAGTAGTGGGTGGTAAGGGTAGAGACGCAGACGGTACTGTTTGAGGCCACAATCGCTCGGCGTCCAGTTCAGTGTAAAAAGCGTTTTTGACGGTTCAGCTGGTGGACCTGATGGCGATTGATAGTCCAATCTGACGCTAGTCGCGGCAACAAACTGCTGCTGAACGAACTCGCCTAGCAGGCATTCGACCACGACGTCCTCATAATGTAGACCGTTGAGGTCGACTGCCACAGCCAGTGACAGCGTCTCACGCAGTTGGATTTCTGAGACCGGCTGCTCTGTACAGTGGGCGCAAACTCCTGACCACATTTCCGCCACGCGCTTTTTCCACGTCACCAATGACTGAGCAGCACCCTGTTGTGCCAGTCGCGCGCCCTGCTCGGCAGCCGCCACATAGGGCGCTTTGATGTAGTCACAGACCATGCGTTGGGCGCTAAAACGGGCAATAGTGGACGTCATCGACGCACGTGAAAGTGTCAGCCAGCGCTGCGGATGACCGCCGTTGTCGCGATATTGCCAGGCCGGGATCGCCTGATTTTGCAAAATATCGAGGACATCAATGGCTTCCTGACGGTCGCGATAATCGGCATCATAATCGGTGTCGTGAGGAGCAACCGCCCAGCCGTTGTCACCACTGAAACCCTCATCCCACCAGCCGTCGCGAATACTCAGATTAACGACACCATTAATCGCCGCTTTCTGGCCTGATGTGCCGCAGGCCTCGAGCGGATATTGCGGCGTGTTAAGCCAGATATCACAACCCGACACCAGCGCACGAGCGAGTGCAATGTCATAGCCTTCAAGCAAAATAATGCGACCGATAAATTGCGCCTCGAGGGAGCGCTGATAGAGCTGCTTGATCAGCGCCTTGCCAGCTTCATCATCTGGATGTGCCTTGCCGGCAAAAATAAAAATCACCGGCCACTGTGAATCGTTGACCAGAGCGGCCAGTCGCTCTAATTCCAAAAACAGTAATCCAGCGCGCTTGTAACTAGCAAAACGGCGCGCAAAGCCGATCACTAAAAGGTCGCCGCCAGTATGACTGAGATAGCGCGTAGAGCGTTCAATCATCGCCTGACTCAAGCCGTTACGGTGGTGTTGTGTCTGAAGGCGTACAGCGATTTGTCGCAGCAAGCTGTGTTTAATTTGGCAATGCGTATGCCACCAGGTACGATCATCGATACTGCTCAGCGCCTGCCAAAAGTCATGATTGTGAAGCTGTTGACGCCAGTTCGGCAGCTGGCGATCGAATATCTCTGCCCAGCGCTTGTGGATAAAACTCTCCACATGAACTCCATTGGTGATGTAGGTGATGGGATTTTCTGCGGCCGGGATCTGCGGCCAGAGATACTGCTCCATGCGTGAGGCTACCGCACCATGAATCCGGCTCACCGCATTGTGAAAGCGCGAGCCACGCAATGCCAAGGCAGTCATATTAAACTGATGCTGGCTTTCATCTGATTGTCCCAAGGCGAATAGTCGTCCGCTGTCGATGGGCAGTTCGCGCAGGTAAGCATTGCAATAATGTTCTACAGCCGACTGATCGAAACGGTCATGACCGGCCGCAATAGGTGTATGGGTAGTAAACAGGGTTGCAGCCGCCGCCTGCTCAAGCGCGGCATCAAAGTCTAATCGATCTTCCTCTGGGCTATGCTGCAAAAGCTGCCTGGCTCGCTCAACAGCAGAAAAAGCGGCATGACCTTCATTGATATGCCAAACGCTCGGTCTTATACCAAGAACTGCTAACGCGCGCACGCCACCTATCCCGAGAATCATTTCCTGCTGCAGGCGGGTATTACCATCGCCACCGTACAATTGCCGAGTAATACGCCTATTTTCTGGGCTGTTCTCAACGCTATCGGAGTCGAGCAAAATAAGTTGAACCCGCCCCACCGAGACGGTCCACAATTTGACTATCACCTGCTCGTCGGCAATGGGTACGCTCACATGCATCGGCCGATCAGCGGCGTCGCGCAGCAGCTTGATCGGTGAGTCACAAAACGATTGGCAGCTGTACTCGGCGATCTGGTGTCCCTCGGCGTCGATAATCTGAGTAAAGTAACCCTCGTGATAGAGCAAGCCGATCGCGACGAAAGCAATACCCATATCACTGGCCGCCTTACAGTGGTCTCCAGCGAGAATTCCCAGTCCACCGGAATAGATCGGAAAGCTTTCGTGAAAGCCAAATTCAGCACAGAAGTAGGCAATCACTGTGTCTTTTGGCAGAGGGCTCTCGGCAGCTAAAAGTGACTCAGGTGTCGAATTACAATAGTCGCGAAACCACGACAATACGCGCTGATATTGTTGAAGATACGCGGAATCCTCTGCTGCGGCCAACAAGAGAGTTTCGTCTATCCGTCGCAGAAACACCGTGGGGTTGTGCTGACAGGCAACCCAGAGCTCGCAATCGAGAGAAATAAACAGTTCGCGGATCGGGCGATGCCAGCTGTAGAGAAGATTTTCTGCCAACTCTTGAAGCCCGGAAATGGCCTCTGGAAGCCGTGGTTTTACCTCGAGATTAAAGTCCGTGATGTGCTTAGTATGAAGGTGCATAACAGGTCAGATTTATTATTCCGATCGCTGACTCTAAAAGCCTAGGACAAAAAAAAGTTGACCAAAATCATCTGCCTACTTCTTAACTACGAAATCCATGTCAGGTCATATTGATCACCTGACAGCTGTTGCCAAGAAAACTCCCAGCAGCCGTTTAGCCACTGGATAATAAATTTCATCTCGTCTATACATTTACTCAGCTAGGCTTATTTCTCAGTACAGCAATGGTTGGAAAATAGCGACACAGCAACCTGCTCATCTGTACCAAATTTTTTGCCCTCTCAAGATCAGCTTGAGACCGTGATTGATGCAGGTGTTGTTATGCAGGAACCGACAGACATAATAATGGACTATCTCGAACTACCAAGGCCTATTGCAGTTGTGCTCGATGCCGCTGGAAATATAGAACATCTCAGCGACGAAGCCTGCAAGCTGTTAGGCTATTCACTACAGAGCGTATTGGGCGTCAACTGGATTTCACTGTGCCTGCCAAGTTCGTGGCAACTAAAAGCCAAGGCAGTTTTTGATAGTCTTGCACAGCGCAGACAAAACCAGTCAGAACAGTACGTCTATCCTGTTATGGCCAAAAATGGCGATCGCTTTATGTTCTCGTGGCATAGCGAAGCACGCCGTGATCCGAGCGGCGCCTTTATAGGATCGATCACCACTGGTATTAAAGTGCGTGACAATGCTCTGCAAGAAAAAAACTCCCTGCTGCAATCTGCCGCGCGTAATCAAGCGGTGCTTGACAATGCCATTGAAGCGATCATCAGTATTAATAGCAGTGGCACCATTACCCATGTCAATAAAACTACAGAGAAAATTTTCGGTTACAAAGAGTATGAATTAATTGGCCATAATATTTGGATGCTGCTGCCTGATGCGCAACTCGCTGATAAAAAAACTAATATCAGCCATTACTTAATGACCGGCATAACTACCGGCAGCGGCTTTAATCGAGAGCTCAAGGCACGACACAAGGACGGCCACTGCGTGCCTATAGAGTTAACAGTCGCCGAAATCACCATTGCCGGAGTGCGAAGTTTTACCGGTATTATGCGCGATATCAGTGAACGTAAACTTAGTGAGGAGCGTTTGAGGCAGAGCAAAGAAGAAGTCCAACAGGCACTCGACCATCTTGCCCATCTCGACCGACTGCATATCGCCAGTGAGATGTCGACTGGAATCGCCCATGAACTCAACCAGCCACTAACCGCCATTTCAATGTATGCTCAAGCCTGCCGAAATTTAATTAAAAAAGGTCAGTTGGACAATCCGGCGCTGCTGCCAACCCTCTCCAGAATTGACAACCAAGCTCAACGCGCCGGCGAGATTATTCGAAATATTCGCGCTCTGGTTGACAAGCAAAACCCTCATCATCAACTCACTGATATCAATGCACTGATTCATAACACCATTGAGTTGGCTCAGGTTGATATAGAGTGCCGGACCGTCCAATTTGAGTATTTTTGCTCAGAACAGCTGCCAATGATAGAAATCGTTCTGGGTCAAATACAACAGGTGCTTCTCAATTTAATTCGCAATGCCTGCGATGCCATGGTCAACAATGAACCGGATGATAAATGGATAACCATTATTTGCGAAAATAAACCAACTGGATTTATTACTGTCAGAGTGCGAGACCGAGGCGTCGGCATCAATCACGAGCATGCCGATAAGCTATTTCAAGCTTTTTTCTCAACGAAAAGCCACGGCATGGGCATGGGGCTGGCCATCAGCCACTCAATTATTACCAGCCACGGCGGTGAAATGAAGGTCAACCAAAATTATAAAGACGGTGCTGAAATTACTTTTACACTGCCAATTATGCCGGTACTCGGAGCACAGCCTCATGAACACTGAGCAGACTGTTTTTATAGTCGATGATGACCCCGATGTTGCCGATGCCATGGCGATGCTATTGGAATCTACCGGTCTGCGCACGCAGCGGCACCATTCGGCTCAGGAATTTCTGAAACAACAGATAGCACAACTTGTCGGCTGCGTAATACTCGACGTGCGCATGCCGAATATGAATGGGCTGGAGTTACAGCGGGAAATAAAGCGCCGCAATGCAAATTTGCCCGTCGTGTTTGTCACCGGTCACGGTGACGTGCCAATGGCGGTTCAGGCGATGAAAAATGGTGCATTAGAATTCTTACAAAAACCCTTTCGTGATCAGGAATTTATTGACTGTGTCTACAGGGCACTGAAGGTCAATAGTGACGCGTTGGATGGTCTCAATCGGCTAACCTCAATAAAGGCGCGGATAAACAGCCTGACCAAACGCGAATATGAAATTATGCACCTTATCGCGGCCGGTCATATGACCAAGGTGGTTGCTGGAAAACTCAATATCAGCCCGCGCACGGTAGAAATTCACCGCGCGCGAACAATGGAAAAAATGCAAGCAAAAACTCTCGCACAATTAGTGCAGATGGTGCTGGAGGTCGAGCACCAACACAGTGTCTAAATCATACTCGCTCACGCTTTTAAACCACTGTCATCTGTAACCCACTGATGACACTAAAGTCGTTAGCTTGCTTGCTTAAACACTACCTGCTTGTCTGTGCGATGCTCCATAGGGTCTCTGGCGATAACGTCATTCAGACGAGCCATATCAAGCAGTCGCACGCGGTGGCGGTTTGCACTTATTAAGCCCTGCTCTTCAAGGCGTTTAAACAGACGACTAACGGTCTCGACGGCAAGACCTAAATAGTTGGCAATGTCGTAGCGCGCCATACTCAAGCGAAACTCATGAGCAGACTCGCCGCGTTCGTGCATACGTTGGGAGATATCGAGTAAAAAGTGCGCTAGACGCTGCTCTGCTTTCATCTTGCCGAGCACCATCATAAGGTGACTCTCGCGAAACATCATGCAGCTCACCGCACATAATAATCGATCGTAAACTTTCTGGTTGCTCTGCCGCGAGGCATCCTTAAAACATTCAAAGGGCAAACTGCAAACGCTAGAGGTTTCCAGAGCCTCGACTTCACACATATACTTTTTCGAGTCAATGCCATCTATGCCTAGAATATCAGTCGAAAAATGAAACCCCGTGACCTGTCTCTGACCAGATTCATCGACAATACAAGATTTAAAACAGCCTGAGCGAATAAGATACAGAGACTGGAATTTGTCGCCCTGTAGAAATAGACGCTGCCCTTTAATAAGCGGTTTTTCATGATTAATAAGACCATATAGATCACTATTTTCACTGTTGTTTAGTGAACTGATAAGACAGGTCTTTCTGGCGAGGCAATGATTGCAGGTAACCTGCTGTACGCTATTTAATTTGACAACTGCATTTGCTAATTCCATTTCTAACTCTCCTATCAATATTAATCCGTTAATGTATAAAATAGTTTATGGTTAACAACCTCTAACAATGCAAAAAGTGCTTGAGCTCACAATGCCTATGCCGTCAACTCTAAACGGCTGGTGCTAGTCAGTTAAGCAGCGCGAGCAGAATTACCCTCATTTAGCTGGCTACCCTGACCCGCCCACATAAGGCCTGCGCGGTCATTGTCGGTCCAGATAACTAGCGCATTCATACCCGGGTAGAGCCCCGCTGCATAACTACGAGGCTTGACAACGACCTCTAAAAACATTCCCGAGTGCAGCTGGTGAGGGGAGTTTTCTATCCCTATGCCTGTCACACCAATATTGCTAACCGGACAGGCAGCGATTTTTCTGCCTGCTAAATAGAGCTCGGCTAGGCAGAGCTCATTATTGAGAATTAATGATCTGCGACTTCCTATGCGATGTTCCATATCAACCCCTATACGTAGTGATTAGTGACTTATGCGAGTCCTAGATACAACCCAATAATAAAAGTGCGAGTAAGCGGGCACGCCATACTCCGTAACCGAGCGACAAAGGATACCAAAGGGGACGTATCGAACAATAAGGGGCTTTGCTTAATTTATTGCGGAAACTACGTACTATGAAAAAGAGACATGCGCAGGCTCTGTCGCAATAGCAGCTTGATAAGGCAGGTGTAAAAATAGGTACAAATACTTATTTTCCTTGGCCCAGGAACATGACAGTATTTTATCTCTCAGAAGGCTGATCGAGAGCAGGTATAAAACGTGGTTAGCAGTTCTCCTGACACTGCCCCTAAAGCAAGCAATTTCAGTAAGCGAAGTCTGTAAGCGAAGTCGTCAACAAGTGATTAATGGATCCAATATAGTCGTTGCTCTGGTCGCCAGTGATTTCGCTATTCGTAAAAAAATTATTGAACTACTATCGACTCTGGATATTCAAACTACCACTTTTACAAGCGGCAAGAGTGTTATAAAAAGCCATCAGCTAGAAAAAACTGATTGTCTGATTATTGAAACTGAGCTGGACGACATGCCCGGTGTTTCCCTATTTAAAAAATTACTTATTAACCATTATGGGCTGCCGCCAACGATATTTATTGGCGTCTCTCGCGGCTGCACAATGGAGGCCGTAGAGGCCATGACACTGGGCGCGATTGATTATATTGAAAAACCCTTTTCCTCACGTCAGCTAATTATCTCACTGAAAATCGCCCTCGAAGCCAAACACTAAGGTCTCTGACTATCAGCGCAAATTGACCATCATCAATATCGCCACTTAACCTAACAATTTAAGCTAGCCCGGTTACTGTTTCACTCCACGCGACCAACAGAGGCGAGCATCAACATTGACTAACAATAACATTCGTATCGCCTACTTCAGCATGGAAATTGCCCTGCAGCCCGGCATGCCTACCTATGCCGGCGGTCTTGGTATTCTCGCAGGTGACACACTGCGTTCGGCAGCGGATATGAATGTGCCTATGGTCGCCATCTCACTGCTGCCACGGCGCGGCTATTTTCATCAAACACTGACAGATGATGGTTGGCAAAATGAAACTGAGGCGAACTGGGTAGTCGAGGATTTTCTCAAGCAAACCTCAACATGCATTGAGGTTTACATCGATGGCCGCCCGGTAATCATTCGCGCTTGGCAATACCAACTGAGCGGCAGTGGTGACAGCAGCGTCGACATTTATTTTCTCGACAGCGATAGTGAAGAGAACAGCGACTACGACCGATCACTTTCACACTTTCTCTACGGCGGCGACGGTCATTATCGACTCTGTCAGGAAGTCATTCTCGGCATCGGCGGTGTGCGCATGCTAGAGGCAATGGGATACTCGGGACTGCAGCGCTACCATCTCAATGAGGGTCATTCGAGCTTACTGATTCTCGAATTGCGTGAGCAGCGCCGGCGTGCCGGTGACGACGTGGATATCACTGAAAGCGTGCGCGATCTCTGTGTTTTCACCACCCATACGCCGGTGCCCGCTGGGCATGATAAATTCCCCCTCAATGAAGTCTCTACGGTACTCGGCCCCGATTACTCACTGCTGGGCTGCGAAGACCTGTTCTGCTTTGACAATAAGCTCAACATGACTTATCTGGCGCTGGCCAATAGCCGCTATATTAATGGTGTTGCAAAAAAACACAGCCAGCTGTCGCGGCAAATGTATGCAGGCTACCATATTGATTCCATTACCAACGGCGTGCATGCGGGAACCTGGGTCTGCGAGCCGATGCAACAACTATATGACCAGTACATCCCTGGCTGGCGACTGGATAATGCCAGTTTGCGCAGCGCACTTAATATTCCCTGCACACCGATTCTGCAGGCTCATCAGGCAGCCAAGCAGGCACTTCTGGAGACGGTCAACCAACACTATAATCAGCCCGCGAAGCAAATGGAAATCGATATATTCACCATTGGCTTTGCGCGACGCGCGACGGTTTACAAACGTCTTGGCTTGCTCTTTAGCGATATCGAAAGACTGAAGTCGATCTGCGCAAAATTTGTTCGTCTGCAAATTGTTTTTGCCGGCAAGGCCCACCCAAACGATCAGCAGGGAAAGTTGCTTATTCAAAAAATTATTCATTTAGCAAATAATCTTAACCAACATATTAATATCGTTTTTCTCCCTGACTACAGCATCAATCTAGCCAAACTTATGGTCAGTGGCTGTGACCTTTGGCTAAACACACCGCAGCCACCACTCGAGGCATCGGGTACCAGCGGAATGAAAGCCGCGCTCAATGGCGTGCCATCATTAAGCACCATGGACGGCTGGTGGTTAGAGGGCTGTCTCGAGGGCTTAACTGGCTGGGGAATTGGCAACGGTGAGAGCATTGCGGAAAAGCTCACAGCGCAGGGCTCAGATCAAAGCCAGGTCGAGGCCAGTTTGCTGTACAACAAACTGGAACAGATTATCTTGCCACTCTACTATCAAAATCAGCATGGTTATCTGGAAGTGATGCGCAACGCCATTGCACTGAATGGCTCCTATTTCAACGCCGAGCGTATGCTCAACCAGTATATTGCCAAGGCCTATTATTAATGCAGCGAAGAATCCGTTTAAGGGCCACTAGGTTAGAGTTGCCAGCAATCAGCTACGCTTGAATGAACAATCAGCAGACTATCGGGTAATTGAATGGACCATCATCCCGCCTGGCACAGCCTTGAACAGGCCGCCGTTATCAGTCGACTCGACAGCCATACCAAAGGACTATCCAGCACTGAAGCTCAGCGCCGACTCGAACGCTATGGCGCCAATCGTCTTCCCAGCCCATCACTCAAGTCTTTTTGCCGGGTCTTGCTGAGCCAATTTATCAGCCCTTTTATCTATGTTCTGCTGTTTGCCATGCTGTTGTCGCTGGCCATTGGCAACCTCAACGACGCGGTTTTTATCGGTATTATTTTACTTGCCAACGCGCTGATCGGCGCGCTGCAGGAATACCATGCCCAGCGCAGTGCGCAGGCTCTGAGAAAATTGATGGTCAACCACTGCGAGGTAGTTCGGGACGGCCGCAGTCAGCAGCTCGCCGCAGAACAATTAGTACCGGGAGACTGTGTAATTCTCACTTCTGGCATCCGTGTGCCGGCGGATTTGCGCTTGCTGGTCAGCGACAATTTACACATAGACGAATCGCTGTTAACCGGCGAGTCGGTGCCAGTAGAGAAATCCGCCGAGGCAGTTTTGCCCCCACAGACTCAAGTCGCCGAACGGCAAAACCAAGCCTTTGCCAGCACGCTGGTGACCAGCGGCCGTGGTCGTGGTCTGGTGGTCAGTACTGGTTTAAACAGCGAAATCGGTCGGCTCGCCAGCCAACTATCAACACAGCAACAGGCGCAACCACCGCTGCTACAACGTATCGAATTATTTAGCCAGCGCTTGACTCTGGCCTTGCTCGGATTAATTATTCTTCTGGCAGCGGTTGAGTTAGCCCGTGGCACTGAGCTTATCGTTGTGTTTATGACCGTGACCGCACTGGCAGTAGCCGCTATTCCAGAAGGACTTCCAGTGGCACTGACGGTCGTGCTGTCGATCAGTATGCGGCGCATGGTGCAACGCCATGTGGTGGTGCGCAAGCTGGTGGCAACCGAGAGCCTGGGTTCCTGCACAGTCATTGCCACGGACAAGACCGGCACCCTAACGCGCAACCAGCTCAGCGCAGAACAGATGCGGTTTTGCGACGGGCAGGGGATGCAGATAAGTGGCAGTGATACTAGTCCGACCATCGACAGTCCGACCATCGACACTATTCCCACCGGCGCGGAGAAAACAGCCGACACTGAGCGACTACAACGTCTGTGCCGAGTGGCCGGACTGTGTAATGAAGCAAGCGTAGTGTTCGACAACAACAGGGGTGAGTGGCACGGCTCTGGTGATCCGGTCGATCAGGCACTACTGGCCATGGCCTATCAGCTTATTGGCCACGACGCCCTGCAACGCTACCCGACAGTGGCCCATATTCATTACGAACCCGCCCTCGGCTTTGCCGCCAGCCTGCATCGGCAGCCGTCTCGAGCTCACCAACTGGTCTGCGTCAAGGGCGCGCTAGAAAAACTCCTGCCTCTATGTACGACCATGGCTGGAGTGACCGGGATTGAACCCTTAGACGCCGAGAAGGTGTCCTCTGTTATGCACGATATGGCCGCCCAAGGCATGCGCATTTTAGCCTTTGCCGATGGCAGCCTGGCAGCACAGCAACCCTTCAAGAGCGATCATCTCGGCGAGCTCTGCCTGCTGGGGCTTGTTGGAATGACTGATCCATTGCGGGCGGAAGCCAAAGATGCCATCGCCGAATGTAAAACTGCCGGCATTAAAATCTGCATGCTGACCGGCGACCACCCGATCACCGCCCTGAGTATTGGCAGGCAACTGCAGTTGGTCAGTGACGACACCAGCGCAGACCGAGAAGTGGTTACTGGAGAGCATCTGGTGCGCGCCGCAGCCGATGGCGAAGCAGCCCTGGATCAGTTAACTGCCGACGCGCTGATCTATGCGCGCGTGACGCCGGAACAAAAATTAACCATTGTCGAATCACTGATCCGTCAGGGTGAATTTGTCGCGGTGACCGGCGACGGTGTCAACGATGCCCCGGCGCTAAATGCCAGCCACGTCGGCATCGCCATGGGACTGCGCGGCACCGATGTCGCTCGCGAAGCCTCTGATCTGCTGTTGAGCGATGATAACTTCGCCTCGGTGGTGGCGGGAATTAAGGAAGGTCGCATCGCCTATCAAAATATTCGCAAGGTGGTTTTTTTCCTTATTTCCACCGGCGCGGCCGAGATGATGCTATTTTTATTGTCGACGATTTTTGCCACCCCCATGCCATTGACGGCAGTGCAATTACTCTGGCTAAACCTGGTGACCAGTGGTGTGCAGCATATTGGGCTGGCGATGGAACCCGGCGAGGGCGATGAGATGCAAAAACCACCGCGTCGACCCAGCGAAGCACTGTTTAACCCGCTAATGATTAAACGGGTACTGCTCTCGGCGCTAGTAGTAGGCGCAACCAGCTTTTGCTGTTTTGCCTATTTAATGTATCTCGGCTGGGGCGAGATCAGCGCGCGCAATAGTACCCTGCTGTTGATGGTGTTATTTGAAAACATTCAGGTACTCAATAGTCGCTCTGAGAGCCGTTCAGTCTTTCGCCACCCTCTGTGGACCAATCCCACTCTGATAGTCGCCACCTTGGCGGCTCAGGGAATCCATATCGCCTCGATGTACTGGCCTGTTATGCAACGCGTGTTGAGCACCACACCGGTGACACTAGCGCACTGGAGCAGTCTATTGCTGGCCGCTTGCTCTATCTTAGTGGTGATTGAATTGGATAAACTGCTGACAAGACTGGCGCCCAAGACTGCTAATACAGCCAGCAGAGTGGCTTAGTCGGTTTAATGCGCTTGTTTATCTCAGCTTGTATGAGCGGCAAACTGACTGCGTGCCAGAGCAATCTTTTCGCCGTCATCATCACAGCTATCGGCAATTTTTTCTGCTGCCAGCAGGCGATGACGCAGTCCAGCCTGATTGGCCACCTGTATCGCCAGCCCTGGTCGCGCATTGAGTTCCAACAGCATGGGTCCGCGCAATCGGTCGAGAACAATATCGACACCCAGATAGTCGAGCCCCGCCATACCGGCGCAGCCCGATGCCAACTCCAACACCTGCTGCCAGAGGGGAATGGTTAATTTATCGAAATACATTTTGGTATCCGGATGCTGACTGACAACGCGATTGTGCTGAACCGCGCAAATACTCTGGCCAGTGCCGATATCTATCCCCACCCCCACCGCACCCTGATGCAGATTGGCTTTGCCATCCGAGCTGTGGGTGGCGCAGCGCATCATTGCCATCACCGGCACACCGCGAAACACAATCACACGGATATCTGGCACGCCCTCGTAACTGTAGTCTTTCAGGATCGGATCAAAATCAATCAAAGCCTCAATCATGGCGCTGTCATTGCGGCCACCGAGACTGTGTAGCCCAGCGAGAATATTTGAGCTGTGGCGGCGCACTTCACGGTCATCAATCAGTGCACCGCTGGACTTAATAAAGTGATCACCGTCGCGTCCGACAATCACCAGAATACCTTTACCGCCGCTTCCCTGACTCGGCTTAATCACAAAGCCATCGCGGTTGTGCAGCATGTCGCTAAGCGAACTGACCTGAAATTGATAGTCAACCGTGCCATAGAGCTCTGGGACTGGAATATTGCGGGCAATGGCAGCACTTTTCGTTTTTAGTTTATTATCAGCTTGGCTATAGTTTTTACGTTGATTGTAACGACCGATAAAGCCAATATTACGGTTGTTCATGCCGAGAATGCCCAGCTCGCGCAATGTCAGTGGCGAAACCATTAGCGCCACCTTATTACTTGCCCGCCATATCGCGGAAACGATAGAGCTCAGAGAGACGGTAGCCGGTATATTTCCCTAGCAGCAATATCACTCCGAGCAGGCTCAGCGTTAACTCTGGAAAATTAAAGGTCAGATGTTCAACCCAATGATTGGACATGGCCAAATAGGCCAGTACCGCCACCAATAGACTGCCACTGCCTTGAATCAACACCTCGTGGCCGCCCTCCTCTTCCCACAGAATTGACATGCGCTCAATTGTCCAGGCAACAATCACGGTGGGGAAAAAGGTCACCGTGAGAACTTGGTCAAGGCCCAGCTTGTAACTGGTTACAGCCAACGCAGCCATCATCAGAATCACCATAATAACTACCGCTGCGACTCTTGCTACCAGAAGTAAATTAAGCCGACTGAGGTAAGAGCGGATCCACAGACCGGTGCCGATCAAACCAAGAAAAATAATCAGACCGACCAACAGGGTGGTCTGAATAAAGGCTAGTGCAATCAGAATCGGCATAAAAGTGCCGGAGGTTTTCACCCCCACCAATAGTCGCATCACTACCACCACCAGTGCCGCCACCGGAATCAGCAGCAGGCCTTTAAAGACACCCTGCTGCTCTACCGGCAGGGTGTAGATCGAGAAATCCAACAGAGCAAATTCGTCTGCGCGCTGCTCCATGCCGAGCACGGCTTTGGCCGGCAAACTATTGCTGACCAGAGCAAACTCAAGACTGGAGTTGCGTCCGCCAGTGATATTAAGGATCGCGCCATCGCCACGCTGCCAGATAAAGAAATTAGCCGGCAGACCCACTCTGCCTGTCTGTGGATTGATAACAAACCACTGTCCAGCGCTGCGAACTTCGAGCAGCGAACTTAGCGTCTGACGACGACGGCCATCTTCCAACTCAATACCGCGCAGTTCATGGGCGCTGATATTCGCCATCGCCAAGGTGTCCAACATCAGCGCCAACGAATTATCGGCATAAGAGCTGAGTAAAAAGAGTCTATCCTGATCCTGAGAATCGCGCAGTAACTCCTGCACCAGCAGCAGCGCAAAGCTCTCATTATCCGATGATTGCTCGGCAATTCGGTCTATCAGCCTATCCATCGCCGCCTGCTGATCCGCCTCCAGCAATGGCTTGGTCGGCACATCAGCAGCCATGTTCGGCAATGCTCTATCACTGCGCTCGCGGTAAATCTGCATTTTATAATAGAGGGTGGTGGGACGATCCAGAGACTGTCGCGTCCAGCGCGCTGTGCTGACGGCATCTGACGCTTCGATGATGGAAAAGCCAAAGCCGGATGAGACAAAATGCTCGTCCAAAATGACCCAGCCAGCCAGTGACGCGGGCAAGCGCAGTTCGACATTGACTGGGCCTTTAGCGGGGGTAAAACTGGTCTTGGATTCCACCGTCCACACTTCACGATACTCACCCGGCAGCAGCGGTAAGTTGAGACTCACAGCCTTATATAAGGTCAGCCCAACACCTAACGCAATCAATACACCGGCGATCAAACCAATCTGAATCCGTGAATTAATCACCCCGAATCTCCGGGCGCAGCCTAACGGTATGATGGCGGCTGACATCAACAATCATGTTATCCATAAGAAAGTTGCGCCCAATCAACAACGGATACTCAAAGTCGGTACGGTCAGAGAGATTGACATCAATCTTGGAGCGAATATCACCTACTGTCACCCACATTCTCACCACATAGCGTCTTTCATCAGGACCGCTGCTCTGCTTAATCAACACCCGGCGACGCAATCGTAACTCCTGTTGATGCGCACTGCCTGTCACTGCGTCAAGCAACACAAAACGCACATAGCGCTTGCCATCTTTTTCAATTAATTGAATATCTTCGGCATGAATGGACGTTGTATCAGCCCCTGTATCAATGCGCGATTCAATCCATAGACCTGCAGGCTGAACCCTCGCCCATTCCACAGCGCCGACAATTGGCAGATGTAATTTCCCTGCAGTGGTAGCCTGCGACGGCAGTGCAGCGGGAATAGTTTTGGTGATAATACGCTCAATAACCTGCGGCTCTGGACAGCTCTGCTGCTCCACAACGGGCAGAGGGACTTCTGCTGCAGACGGGCATTCTGTCTGGGTCACCATCTGGGGAAGCAGTGAGCAGCTCGATAGCAGACAGGCGTTTAACACGCTAACGGTTAATAAGCTAAATAGACGCATTTCATCAAACAGCCGTTCATCGAATTAAAATCTCATTATCCACGTAATCAGGTCATCAATAGCAAGCGCAGAAATAGAACCTCGACATATTAATGCTTAGTTATCCAATTCCCACTATTATTTATTCATCTGCAAGATTGTTTGACCAGACGGCAAATTCATTACCTGCTGGTTCAGTGAAGTGAAAACGTTGCCCCCCCGGGAAGGAAAAAATCGGCTTGACGATCAACCCGCCTGCCGCCTCAATATTACGCTGAGTCGCGTCAAGATTATCACTGTAGAAAACTACTAGGGCGCTACCATTGGCGGAGCTGGATGCTAAATCGGCGGCATAGAAACCGCCGTCAATTCCAGCATCAGAAAACGCCGTGTAATCTGGCCCATAGTCAGTGAATGTCCAACCAAATACGGCGCTGAAAAATGTTTTACTGGCAGCAAGATCCCGCGACGGGAATTCAAGATAGTCTATTTTGTCATGCTTGCTAATCACCTACATCCGCCTCCCGCTATTAAATATAATCTGTTTAAGATAGCACAGGCTGCGTCGACTGGGATTATCAATGCGGTTGGTCGAGGCTGGCTAAAACCAGCCCTTTAAAAATGCTAAGGCAGGTCATCGACTAGCTCGCCTTCAACCGGCTCGAGCAAATCTTCGCGGTCAACATTGAGCGCCAGCATTACAGTGGCTGCAACATAGATTGAGGAATAGGTACCGATGCCAACACCCACCATCAGCGCCACGGAAAAGTTATGAATTAACTCGCCACCAATAAAGAACAGTGCCAACAGCACCAACATGGTGGTCAACGAAGTATTGATGGTGCGCCACAGCGTCTGTGAAAGAGACTCATTAATCACTTCCACCGATGTTGCCTTGCGGATCTTGCGGAAATTTTCACGGATACGGTCAGACACAACGATGGTGTCATTCAGCGAGTAACCGACGACCGCCAAAATTGCCGCCAACACCGTGAGATCAAACTCAAGCCGAGCAATGGAGAAAAATCCAAGCGTGATAATGACGTCATGGGCCAGTGCCAATACCGCGCCAATAGCGAATTTAAGCTGGAATCGGATGGCCACATAAAGCATCACCACCGCCAGTGCGGTGAGCATGCCGAGACCACCATCTTCGCGCAGCTCTTCGCCAATTTGCGGGCCGACAAAATCCACCCGTCGCAGTTCGACCGCCTCACTACCATTCTGTAAAACGTCGTAAACCTTCTCGGACAAGCCCTGCTCCGGCTTGCCCTGCAACCGAATCAACACGTCGGTTTCAGCGCCATAGTGCACCACCACCGGGCCCTCAAAGCCAGCGCCTTCAAGCTGCCGGCGAATCACTGAGACATCCGCTGGCTGCTCATAGCCCACCTCGATTTGCGTGCCACCGGAAAAATCCAGCCCCAGTTTTAGGCCATTGATCGACAGCGAGGCCACCGACCCAATCAGCAGCAGAGCGGAGAAGATTGCTGCAACTTTGCGCAGCCCCATAAAGTTATACACTTTTATGTCAGTCATCATCTTCTTCCTATATCCACAGAGTTTTTATTTTGCGGCCACCAACAACCAGATTAGCCAGTCCGCGGGTCAGCACAATAGAGGTAAACATCGAGGTCAAAATACCAATCGATAAGGTCACAGCAAATCCTTGGACCGGGCCAGAGCCAATCAGAAATAGAATCAGAGCAACAATTAACGTGGTGATATTGGCATCGAGAATCGACACAAAGGCGCGGTCATAACCAGCGCTGATCGAGCCCTGAATAGAGGCCCCTGCTGCCAGTTCCTCGCGAATTCGCGAAAAGATCAACACATTGGCGTCGACTGCCATGCCCACCGTCAAAACGATACCGGCAATACCGGGCAGCGTCAGCGTTGCACCGAGCAGTGACATAAAGGCCACCAGAAGGACTAAATTCATCGCCAGTGCAATATTGGCAAACACCCCAAAGCCGCGATAGACAACCAGCATAAACAGCAGCACCAACACCATGCCGAAAGTCACTGATTTAACGCCTAACTCAATATTGTCAGCACCCAGTGACGGGCCGATGGTGCGCTCTTCAACAATGTACATCGGTGCTGCCAATGCACCAGCACGGAGCAATAGCGCCAGTTCTGAAGATTCACGCTGTTCGAGACCGGTAATTCTAAACTGCTTACCCAGCTGAGCCTGAACCGTTGCCAGACTGATAATGTTTTCTTCGACAAAAGGCACCGGCGTCAAAACCAGCTCACCGTTTTCATCAATCGATTTTTCCAATTTGGTTTTGTACTCGATAAACAACACGCCAAGGCGACGGCCGATATTGTCGCGAGTCGCGTAACCCATCTGCCAGCCACCTTTCGCGTCGAGAGTGATACTAACCTGAGGGCGACCATTTTCATCGAAGCTGGCGCGCGCATCGGTGACATTTTCACCGGTAATAACCGCCTTGCTCTCCAACCGCGCATCGGCACCCTGACCACTTGGGTTGCGAAACTCAAACACCTCACCAACCCGATCACTGGCCTCAAGACGGAACTCCAGATTAGCTGTCTTACCAATAATGCGCTTGGCTTCAGCGGTGTCCTGAACACCGGGTAACTCAACGACAATACGATTTTTGCCTTGACGCGATACCAGTGGCTCAGAGACACCCAGTTCATTGACGCGGTTGCGCAGCGACGTGAGATTTTGCTTGATCGCATTGTCTTCAATTTCGCGGCTGGCAATGTCACTCAGACGGACCACCAGCGACAGCGGATTTTGGCCCGGCTGCGACTGTGGCTGCAGATCGCGGTAGTTGGTGCGAATAAGTGTCTTAGCGCGCTCAACCTCTTGTTCATCACGGAACTGACCAATGATCTGATTATTACTCAGTTCAAAACTGCGATAGCGAATGCGCTCTTCGCGAAGCGCGCTCTTAACATCTTCGAGATCACCCTCAAGACGGGTTGTCAGGGCCGAGTCGAGGTCGACCTCAAGCAAAAAGTGCACACCACCACTGAGATCAAGCCCCAGCTTCATTGGCATACCACCAATATTTCGCAACCAGTCAGGCGTTGTCGGCGCGAGATTGAGCGCGACAATATAATCGCCGCCCATACTTGCCTGAATCACTTCTTTGGCACGCAACTGCCGATTGCCATCTTTCAATCGTACCAACAGCGCTTCGCCATCAGCCTCACCAGAAAAATGCTCAATGCCGGCTTCATCTAAGGATTGCTCTACCTTTTGCAGTACTGCGGCATCGATCTGCATAGCACCACTCTGCCCCGACAGCTGAATCGCAGGATCCGGTGGATAGAGGTTTGGCGCGGCATAGACAAAACCAAAGGTGACAACCAAGAGGATTGTTATATTCTTCCAAAGAGGAAACGTGTTAGGCATGGTTAGACAGTCCAATAAATTCAGCGGTGCATTTCAGCGGTGCATTATAGCGGCATTAGGGACAGAGTTGGGGGCACAATTGACGATTTAAACCCCAGGCAGTATCCGGCTCTAAAGCTCAGGCTTTACCTTGCCCTGCTGCTGATAAAACTCATCGGCAAAGGCTTCCAAGCGTCCCTCAGCAATAGCGTCACGCAAAGCTGCCATCAGCGTCTGGTAGTAACGCAAATTGTGGATGGTGTTTAACTGCGCACTGAGCATCTCGCCGCAGCGCTCAAGGTGATGCAGGTAACCGCGACTAAAATTAGTGCAGGTATAGCAGTCACACTCCGCGTCCAGCGGGCCGGTATCATGACGATGACGTGCATTGCGAATCTTAATCACACCGCTGCTGGTAAACAGATGGCCATTGCGCGCATTGCGCGTCGGCATCACACAGTCAAACATATCAATGCCGCGACGCACCCCCTCGACCAAATCTTCCGGTTTGCCGACGCCCATCAGATAACGCGGCCGATCCTCAGGCATCTGGTGTGCCAGATGATCGAGAATACGCATCATATCTTCCTTCGGCTCGCCCACCGACAGACCACCGATGGCATAGCCATCAAAACCTATATCCACCAATCCCTGAAGCGACTCATCGCGCAGGGATTCGTACATGCCGCCCTGAACAATACCAAACAACGCAGAGGGACTATCACCGTGAGCCGCATTACTGCGCGCCGCCCAGCGCAGCGACAGCTGCATCGAGTCACTGGCCTGTTTTTCCGTCGCCGGATGCGGCGTGCACTCATCAAAGATCATCACAATATCGCTGCCGAGATCTCGCTGCACCTGCATCGAGGTCTCCGGATCGATAAATACCGGGCTGCCATCAATCGGCGATTTGAAGTTGACACCGGCTTCGCTGATCTTGCGCATATCGCCGAGACTAAACACCTGAAAGCCACCGGAGTCGGTCAGAATCGGCCCCTGCCACTGGGTGAAATCATGCAAGTCACCATGGGCTTTGATGACTTCGGTACCCGGGCGCAGCATCAAATGAAAGGTATTGCCGAGAATAATCTCAGCGCCAATCTCGACTATATCCTTCGGCAACATCCCTTTGACTGTGCCGTAGGTACCCACCGGCATAAACGCTGGCGTTTGCACCTTGCCGCGAGGGAAACTCATTTCGCCACGTCGCGCTTTGCCATCGGTCGCGGAAACCTCAAATTGCATAAAGCATTGGCGAGATTCGGTTGGCTCAGGCAGGTCGGTCATTGCGGAATATCCTTGGCGGCGTCGGGGTTGTTAATTAAAAACATGGCATCGCCATAACTAAAGAAGCGGTAGCGCTCGGCGACCGCCTCTCGATAAGCCTGCATTATAGGCTGATAACCGGCAAAAGCGCTGACCAGCATCAGCAGCGTCGATTCCGACAAATGAAAATTGGTTAGCAGTCCATCGACCACGTTAAAGCGGTAACCCGGGAAAATAAATATATTGGTGTCGCCTTCGAAGGGCGCAATAATGTCACCAGCTGGAGCCGCGCTGGCCGCCGTTTCCAGACAGCGCACGCTGGTGGTGCCCACTGCGATAACACGACCTCCCGCAGCTTTGGTATTACGAACCTGCTGGCAGACCTCTTCGCTGACCTGCAACCACTCCGAATGCATATTGTGATCGTGAATATTGTCTGCACGCACCGGCTGGAAAGTACCCGCCCCTACATGCAGCGTGACAAAGGCGATCTTCGCGCCCTTAGCCGTTAATTGAGCCAGCATCTGATCATCAAAATGCAGCCCGGCCGTTGGCGCCGCCACCGCACCCAGCGTCTGAGCATACACAGTCTGGTAGCGACTTTTATCTTCCTGAGTATCGGCGCGATCGATATAAGGTGGCAGAGGCATATGACCAATCTGCTCTAGCACATCCAACACCGGCGCACTAAATTTCAATTCGAATAGATCATCCGCGCGGCCGAGCATCTCGGCGCTGTAACCCGCATCAAACCGCAATTGATTTCCCGGCTTCGGCGACTTGCTGGCACGAATATGCGCCAGCACCGAGTCACCACTCAGCACTCGCTCCACCAACACCTCAACCTTACCGCCGCTCTCCTTCTGCCCATACAGTCGCGCCGCGATCACCTTGGTATTGTTAAACACCATCAGGTCACCGGGCTCAATATGCGACAGCAGATCATTAAACTGCTGATGGCGCAGATCCTCAGCAGCAGAATCGAGATATAACAGACGACTGCCCTGGCGCTGCTCAGCAGGCTGGCGGGCTATCAGCTCATCGGGAAGATCAAATTGAAAGAGGTCACGGCGCATAAATATAAGGGCAAAAGCCAGTTCTTGTTGGTTGATTCACTCAAGCCGGCAAGGGTATCGAAATTAGCACCAAAGGCCAAACCCTTTCAGCGCACAACATTTAATCGCAAAAGCCGTGCATCCGCGGTTGACCGCTTATTGATCACTGCTATAATCGCCGCCGTTCTGCCGATTATCGCAGTGGGTAGAAATACCGCAGAGAGCGATCTCTTTAAAATATCGGAATGCCAGTGTGGTGGAATTGGTAGACACACGGGATTCAAAATCCCGCG
>JAFMBY010000009.1 GCA_017858135.1 Porticoccaceae bacterium
GTAGTCTTGGCGCATGAAAAATAATGACTTTGCAGAGCTGTCCCATGAAGAGCTGGTTCACCAAGAACCCACGCGCGAGCAGAGAATTTATCTGGCATTGGCCGCAGTGCCCTGTGGCAAAGTGGTAACCTATGGCCAACTCGCCGATCTGGCCGGACTGCCGAGAGCGGCGCGACTGGTCGGGCGCACCCTTCGCCATTTACCCAAAGGGACCCAGCTGCCGTGGCATAGAGTGATCAATGCCGGCGGCAAAATAAGTCTTGCTGAGGATTGCCCCAGTGGTCAGCTGCAGCGAGCGCGCCTGCACGAGGAAGGAATTGTTTTCAACAATAGCCGCATCAGCCTGCGGCAATACCGATGGCAACCGCAGATAGCAGCAACAACCAGTCGGCGACAGGATAAAGAATCTCAATGAGTTCAGCGACGATAAAACAGGCACTGCTCAACCGCCGCATGTTGATCTGTATTTTTACCGGCTTTGCCTCAGGGATGCCACTGTATTTATTGATCTCACTGGTGCCCGCCTGGTTGCGCTCGGAAGGTGTTGGACTCAAGGAGATCGGTTTCTTTGCCCTTATCGGTCTACCCTACACGTGGAAATTTTTCTGGTCGCCGCTGCTTGATCGCTATCATTTACGTCTTCCGGGCTTTAACGCTGGTCTGCGCCGCAGCTGGATGCTGACAACACAGGTCGCACTGCTTTTTGCCATTGCCGCGCTGGGCTTTTTTGATCCCGACACTGAGATCTGGAGCATCGCCTGGCTGTGTCTGTTGATCGCCTTTTTAAGCGCCACCCAAGATATTGTTCTCGACGCCTACCGTCGACAGATACTGCCCGACCACGAACTCGGCCTGGGTAATTCTATTCATGTTAATGCCTACCGAATTGCCGGATTGGTACCCGGATCGCTGTCGCTGATATTGGCCGATAGCCTGCCCTGGCAGTCTGTATTTATGGTCACCGCAGCCTTTATGGTGCTCGGCATTGGGCTAACCCTGAGCATCGACGAGCCGCAAGCCGATAGCCGTCATCCCACCACGCTCAACCAGGCGATTGTCGAACCGTTTAAAGAATTTTTTTCCCGTCAGGGGGTTCAACAGGCCTGTCTGATTTTGGCGTTTATGCTGCTTTATAAACTCGGCGATAGCATGGCGACCGCTCTGGCGACGCCCTTTTATTTGGATATGGGTTTTAGTAAAACTCAGATTGGTCTGGTGGCCAAACATGCGGCGCTGTGGCCAATGATTATCGGTGGTATTCTCGGCGGCATCATGATGCTCAAGATCGGTATCAACCGCGCACTGTGGTTGTTTGGTATGGTCCAGATCGTCTCTATTCTTGGCTTTGCGGTACTTGCCAGAGTCGGTGAAGGCCTGTGGTTGTTAGGACTGGTGATCAGCTTTGAATATCTTGGCGTCGGTCTCGGCACCGCCGCCTTTGTCGCCTTTATGGCACGCTCCACACACCCGGCCTTTGCCGCCACGCAACTGGCACTGTTTACGGCGCTGACCGCGGTACCGCGCACTGTTGCCAGCTCAGTCACGGGTATTATTGTCGAAGGCGTCGGCTGGGAGAACTTCTTCTATCTGTGCACCGCGCTGGCCATTCCCGGCATGCTTCTGCTGTTAAAAGTCGCGCCCTGGAATCACCGCGAAAACACCTTAGCGCATTAACTGATCAGCACAAGCAGCGCAATCACCACCAACCATCCGGTCATCGAGCGTCGAAACAGCGCAACCATTTCCGCAACCTGAAGAAGGGCTGCCGTGTCATCGGCTGACTTATCAACGTCTTGAGGCGCAGCCTCTTTCGCCAGCGCACCCAACACACAGCGGCGCAGGACGTCAGCAGTAGAAGTTTTGGTACAAAAGACCAATTCCTTTAGCCGCGCAGTGGCCTGGGAGAAGTCACCCATCAAACCGAGCGTTAAGGCCAAAAAGCGCGCCGGAAGCCACTCCAACATCCACAACAATTGATTCGCGCCACTGCAACTGAGGTCTGTGTCGGTGGCCTGTTCTTCAGCGCTAATATTTTCGTCTGCGCTAGTTTGCTCTACCTGGCGCGCAAGCATAGCGTCGGCATCCAATTCCATATCGCCGTGTAGAGCCAGTAAACGATAGGCTAAGGCAGCCGGTGCACCGAGGAAAAAGAACCAAAATACGGCGGCAAAAGTGCGTTCAAACAGCCGGTAAGGTAAGGCGCTGGTGAGTTCTCGGTAGAGTCCTTCTGCGCTGTTAGCCGAACTGGCGCGGTGGCCAATATTAAACACTGCCGCATCATGAAAAGCGGCCTGTAGGTCGCTGCGTTCAATATCTGACTCCAAGACCTTTATTTGCGCACTGAGATCGCCGCGACCAAAGCTGTAAAGCAAGACAGCCAACTCGAGCAGGAACACCAGTACGCCGTTGCCGAGGTTAAGTAGCACAAGCTGCAACAGCGCAACTGGCACCAGCACATAGACGAGAATATTAAGCCTAGCGCCGCCGGATGCCGGCACAAACTTGGCGACTGCCGAATGCCACTTCTGCACCCACAGATCGCGCTGAATAAAGGCAAGCTGGGCGTTGCTTTCAAGCACTGCGATGGCGATTAAAACAATTAAAAAATGCACTCTGAACCTCTGTGGTTAGTTGAGCTGGTTATCTGAGAAGAGTTTAACTCAACAGTTTTTTGTAACGTTGCCATTCGAAGGCTTCACCCGGATCGGTTTTGCGTCCCGGCGCGATATCGCTGTGGCCGACAATTCTATCTCGATTAAGTCGCGGATAGTGTTTTAGCAGCAGCTGCGTGACCGATGCCAAGACTTCATACTGGCGCTCAGTGTAGAGAATATGGTCGGCCCCTTCCATTTCAATACCAATCGAAAAATCATTGCAGTTATCGCGACCGTCAAACTGCGATACCCCCGCATGCCAAGCGCGTTGATCAAACGCGGCAAACTGAGTGATATGGCCGAGGCGATCAATAAGCAGATGAGAAGAGACCCTGAGATGACAAATCTCGGCAAAATAATCATCGCCAGCCGGGTCGAGGCAGTTGGTAAACAACTCACCGATATGCGGCCCACCAAACTGATTGGGCGGCAGACTGATATTGTGAATCACCAGCAAATTGATATCGCCGACGTCTGGGCGTTGATCAATATTTGGCGATGGCATCTGAGTGGCGCTGCTTAACCAACCGTTATCTATCTGCATAAGAGCAATCTACTAGCTTGCGACGGGCAACCCTTTGATCTGGGTAATGGCCTGTTTAATGGCTTTATCAAACAAATGTGAATTGTCTAACACGGTGACAGTACCATTCAAAAGATCGACCGCCAACCGCGCTCGGTCGCGCTCTGCGATCATCTTGCCATTGTGGTCGACAAACACATATTTCCACGACGGCCCAACAATTCCTGCCAGCTTGCCGCGCTTGTGCGCCTTTATATCACCGCCCAATTCAATCCAGCAACCCTTTTGCATCGCCATCAGCCTGCTCTGCGCGACGCTATCAATGGTTTCGGCATCATGCACTAGCTGAGAAATATTTCTGCCGGGAAGCTCTGTTTTAACCGCTGACATCAGTACGCGGGTGACCTCGTCAACGAGTTTACGTTCTGCCTGCCGGCCCGATTTACGAAATTGGGTGATTTTTTTTGCCCATTTGCGCTTCACCGGCGCGATCTCGGTGACGGCTGCTGGTTGCTGCGGGCATTCAGCAATACCCAGCGCTTCACTGAGCTGTTCAATCTGCAGGCTGCGCTGCGCAATATCAGTGGAAATATGACCGAGCCGAACATCAATATGGCGAATTAATTCGTGACGGTACTTGAGATCGTTGGTGCTCGGTTGGCGGCGCGCCAAATAGAGCAGATTATCCAACAATTTGATGCCTACCTGCCAGTCGGCACCGCCCTCACCGTCTCGTTGATGCGCCATATGCAGCACCACGCACCAACTCCGCTGAACGAAATCAATCACCCCCTGAGGATGCTTTTTTCCGACCATGCGCTTGGCAATCTCTTCCTCAACCCGTGTTCGCGCCCAGTTGATTTTTTCCTGTGCCGCCACACGTTCAACTTCTTGCGCCTCAGCCTGCGACGTCGCGCGACGATCGCGGTCAATAAGGCTCATAAACTCGCTGAGTATTTGCCCTAGATTACGCTCATCGAAGGACTCCGCCAGCATCGTCTCGGAGAGTGTCAGCATCTGCTGATAAATTTGATTGTCTTCGCAATCGCCCTGCTCGAGACCGATAGCGTATTTCGCCATTTCATTAAACAGTCGTCGTATGGGATGATTTTCCTGCTCGAGAATTAACGGTTTTTTTAGCGCCAACTTAAGCATCGGAACCTCACAGCGGTTGATCACCTGCTGCACCTCCGGCGCCAGCACCATGGACTGACCAAAGCTGGAAAATATGTTTTCTACCACCTGAAAGACACTGGCATCGTGACGGTGCAGACGGCCGCCATTTTCCCCCTGATTCAATGCCTCAATGGATTTCGCCAGTTCGCGAGTGATCTGGCCATTGCTTGCCAACTCGCTACTGTGTGCCATTAGGTGATTGACGTGTTTATTGATCTCGGCAAACAGCTGTGGCTTATCCATGCACGGACGACGCTGTTGTCGCGGACTATTCGCCGGCGTTGACCCGCCGGCACTGACTTGTGATGTCTGCAGCCCCTCAGCTGACCCCTGCTGCGCGTCGCGCTCGGTGTTTTCCAGCATGGAGGTGATCTTTGCCAACAGCTCAGTCTGAATACGGGTATTAGCAATTAACGCTTCATCGGCATAGGCCGGGCTATCCTCTTCAACCCGCTGCGCAATTGGGTGCTCAACTGAGTCCTCTGCAGGCGCACTGTATGACTCGGCAACGTCCTTTTCTGCTGCCGACTTGGCTTCGTTGTCTGGCACATCGCCACTCATACATTCGTCGGCTGGGGACGCCAGCGACGGCTTTTCTATCATATCAACACCCGCTTTCTCGAGCTGATCAATAGCAAGGTTGAGCATCTCGCCATAGTCCCTATCGAAGCACACCTGATCAAATAGCTTGATTAGCTCTAACTGGACGTCGGCCGCGACCATGTCACTTTTAAGAGAGCCTATAAAGGCCTCGAGCAGGGCATCTGGTGACAGCGGTAATGGACTCGGCTGATTGCCATCTGCCAGCAGCGACATAAAGCGACCTTCGATTTCACTCAGTTCGAGACGCAATTCCTCACGCACTCGACTGGAACAGTTGTCCAGTGCAATGATTAATTCGAGGTCATCATGGCCGAGCAACTGCAGATTGTCGGCACCGCTGCGCCGCGAACGCAGAGATGCCCGCGCTGAATCGACCTGCCCAGTTTTGTCACCGGTTACACGCGCTGGTCGACGTTCGACCGCGGCATCCAAGCGCATCAAATACCCCACTGCGGTGTCGCTGGTCACGCGCTCGATCTCAACACTCTGTTGTTTCAGTATCCGCTGCATATCCCTATACAGGACTTGCAAGCGATTGCTGTCCGCGCGGGCAATCAGCGCCGAAAAATGCTCATTGGCAAGTGGATAGAATTTTTTAAAGACGTTTGACAAATGCTGGCGGCAGAGCTGCCCCAGCGACTGCACGAGCTGTTGCGTTGCCTGACTAGATCCGTTGCTCATTAAGCTTGCCATCCCTGTGGCGAGGTACTTTTCCGCTGGCTGACTGCGATTTTTCAATCACCTGACGCGTGGTTCAAGTATGGTCGATATTGAAACAGATCACCTGAGAAAATCCAATGCAAAATTACCCTGACAGCAAATAACTGGCTGAGCAATACTGCTATAATCAGCCGCTAACGACTCTGCGCAGCAAGGCCGCCGCGCACCATATAACACTGACTACCGAGACACCCATGGCCAGCATCGAACCCTCTCAACGCACCCAACCTTCCACGGCTATGCTCAAGGATATTCCCCACTGTGTTGCCCGCGCTCTGCAGGAAGATATTGGCAGCGGCGATATCACTGCGCAGTTAATCCCCGAACAGCAACAGGCCAGCGCGGTAGTAATCTGCCGTGATCACGCCGTGATCTGCGGGCGGCCCTGGGTCGATGAGGTGTTTCGCCAACTCGATAGCAGCACCCAGATTGAATGGCATATTGACGAGGGCGATTCCGTGAGCCCCAACCAAACGCTGTTGACCCTGCGCGGCAATGCCCGCGTGCTGTTAACCGGCGAGCGCGCGGCACTGAATTTTTTACAAACGCTGTCGGCCACGGCCACCACCGCGCGTCACTACGCTGAGGCCTGCCTGAATAGCCCTATTAAAATTCTCGACACACGCAAAACCCTGCCCGGCCTGCGACTGGCGCAAAAATATGCCGCTGCCGTCGGCGGCTGCCAAAACCATCGTATTGGCCTCTATGACGCGTTTTTAATTAAAGAAAACCATATCGCCGCCTGCGGCAGTATCGGCAAAGCCATTGCCAAAGCCCGCGAACTCGCCGCCGACAAACTGGTTGAAGTGGAGGTGGAAAGTCTCGATGAACTGCATCAGGCGTTAGCGGCCAAAGCCGATGTGGTGATGCTGGATAATTTTTCACCCGCCGATATAGACGCGCTCTCGTCGATCGATTTGGGCGCCACCAAAATTGAAGTGTCCGGGGATATTACCGAAGAAAAGCTTAAGGCTTATAGTCATGCCGCGGTGCACTTTATTTCATCGGGGAGTATTACCAAGCATATTCGGGCAGTGGATTTATCGATGCGATTAATGGATTAGGGTTTAAACGTAAAAAAGGCTCCCGAAGGAGCCTTTTTAAATAACCGCAGATTACGTAACTAGCAAAGACCAACGGCAACACAGCTTCCTGTAGCAGCCCACTGGACCTGTCCATTAACAACAGTTGGCGTCAGGATATATGTAGCACTACCAAGGGCCGCTGTGGCTGTAGCAGTAATAACACCATTAAGGGTGATAACACTAGTTACAAAACCTGTAGCACCTAAATCGATAACGCCATTAGTGCCGCCATCTAAATCTGCTAAGGCAATCCCTGTTTGGACTCCTATTTCAACAGCCGCTTTTGGTGCGCTGGTTGCCAGAACAACCTCAGTAAACTGCGCTTTCTGAGTGTAAGTCTGATACGCCGGCAAGGCCACAGCCGCTAAAATACCAATAATCGCCACAACAATCATTAGCTCGATAAGGGTAAAACCACTTTGTTTTCTAGTCGATTTCATTGTTACTCTCCATTAATTCAAAAATTGTAATTCCAGTTAACTGGCAAATGACTTTGCACGCTAAAGGGATAGCAATTGCTGTGCCAATTCATTTTTATCGTTTTATTTCAATAGCTTATGGTTTTTACCGGTTTTTTTAAGCCGATAAAAAGCTATAGTTTTCGCCGCAACCAGACATCGCTCTGTCAGTTTGTGACTTTTTTTGTCAGTCCGACTGTCACTGTTTTAATCTTCTTTTTTATCCGCTTTATGTTTATGCCGGTGCTTTTCAAAAGCGTCTAGAGAGAACTTAAATAGCCTGCTATTTAAGTGGGAACTGCCGAGTAGTCAGAGCGCCCATGCCAACTGTTTTTAAATAAAGTGTTATCTGGTTCACGCAATATTTTTACTTCTGTGGCGCTTAGCACAGCACGGCATAAACCTGCTGAGTAGACTTGGCGATACTGTTGATTAAGGATGATAACGCTATGAATATGCCCCAGATTGCATTGCAAGGCCTGCCAAAGCGCTTGGTCGATGATCAGTTAATCGCCGCCACGGTGATCGAAGAGGCCACTGCTAGCGCAAAAAGTAACAAGATCTCCTTGGTACAGTACCTCTGCGATAAACAGCTGCTGTCGTCTCAGCAGTTTGGTGAATCGGCCTCAAAAGAGTTTGGCATTCCACTCTATGCCCTCGACCAACATAATCCAGACTTTTTCCCTCGCGATGTGGTGGACAGCAAGTTGCTGCGCAAGCATCAGGCCATTCCTTTAATGCAGCGTGGCGGTCGGTTGTTTGTGGCGATTGCCGACCCCACCAATCAGCGCGCTATTACTGAGATTCATTTTCAGGCGGGGCTGGCGATTGAGCCGGTACTGGCGCTGTATTCTGATATCAGCAAAACCCTGGACAAGTGGCTGGAAAGCTCGAATGACGACGATCTCGGCGAGGCGCTGGGCACAATTAATGATGTGCACCTCGATGAATTGGATCTCGAGGCGATCGACGACAGCGCTGATTCAGCCGAGGGGACGGATAACAATGGCGAAGACGATGCGCCGATTGTGCGTTTTGTTAACAAGATGCTGGTCGATGCCATTCGTCTCGGCGCCTCTGACATCCACTTTGAACCCTACGAGAAAAGCTATCGCGTGCGCTTTCGCATAGATGGCATTTTGCAGGAGATGTCGCGGCCGCCGGCGAATCTTGCATCACGTTTGGCGGCGCGCTTAAAGGTCATGTCGCGGATGGATATTTCTGAGCGTCGAGTGCCTCAGGATGGCCGAGTTAAACTCAACCTGTCCAAAACCAAAACCATCGATTTTCGGGTTAACACCCTGCCACTGCAGTTTGGCGAAAAAATTGTCTTGCGGATTCTCGACCCGAGCAGCGCGCGCATGGGTATTGAAGCACTGGGCTATGAAGATGACCAAAAGCAGCTTTATCTGGAGGCGCTGGCCCGCCCCCAGGGGATGATTCTGGTCACCGGGCCAACCGGTAGCGGTAAAACGGTATCGCTGTATACCGGACTGAATATTCTCAACACCACCGAGCGCAATATTTCGACGGCTGAAGATCCAATTGAAATCAATATGGAAGGCATTAACCAAACGCAGATTAATATGCGCGTTGGGCTCTCTTTTGCCGAGGCACTGCGCTCGTTTTTACGCCAGGATCCAGATGTGGTGATGGTCGGTGAGATTCGCGATTTGGAAACCGCAGAAATTTCAATCAAGGCGGCGCAGACCGGTCACTTGGTGCTTTCGACGTTACATACTAACAGCGCGCCGGAGACGCTGACGCGACTGCTGAATATGGGTGTTCCCGCCTTTAATGTGGCGACCTCGGTCAATCTGATTATCGCCCAGCGCCTCGGCCGCAAGCTTTGCACGCAGTGCCGTGAGCCCTTTACCGATATTCCAGACGAGGTGCTCAGCGAGGAGGGTTTTGACACTATCGGCATTCCCCGTGAACAGATAACGCTGTATAAGCCGATCGGCTGCTCCCACTGCACCAACGGTTATAAAGGTCGTGTCGGTGTTTATGAAACGCTTAAAATTTCGCCGGCGATTTCACGTATTATTATGCAGGGAGGCAGCTCACTGGACATTCTCGACGCTGCGCTCAAGGAAGGGTTTAGGCCATTGCGCAGCTCCGCTCTGCGCAAAGCAGCAGCCGGGCTAATTAGTATTGAAGAAGCCAATCGCATCACCAAGGATTAATGGCTAACAAACGTTTATTTATTTTTATCAAGGAAGGAAAAAGGTTATGGCGACGACTGCCGAGCATTACCTGTTTGTTTACCGCGGTAAAAACCGCAAGGGCGAAAAAGTTCAGGGGGAGATAAAAGCCGACAACTTAATGACCGTAAAGGGGCAGTTGCGCAAACAGGGCATTATTTCCACGTCAATCAAAAAGAAAGCCAAGCCGCTGTTCAGTCGCGCCAAGAAAATTGTTCCAGCCGATATTGCACTGTTTACCCGCCAGTTAGCCACCATGATGAAGGCCGGCGTGCCGCTGGTGCAGGCATTTGATATTGTCGCCGATGGCTTTGATAAACCCGCGATGCGGGAATTGATTATGCAGATTCGCGATGACGTGGCGGCCGGTGGCAGCTTTGCCAATGCACTGCGCAAAAGCCCGCGCTATTTTGACGATCTGTTTTGCAGCCTAGTGGACTCCGGTGAAACTGCCGGTGCCCTCGAGACGATGCTCGATCGCGTCGCCACTTACAAAGAAAAGACTGAGCAGTTAAAAGCCAAGATCAAAAAAGCGTTGACCTACCCGATTGCGGTGCTGGTGGTTGCACTGGTGGTGACGGCGATTTTGCTGATTAAGGTGGTGCCGGTGTTTGCTGAAACCTTCAGCAGCTTTGGTGCCGACCTGCCGGCCTTTACGCTGTTTGTACTCGGCCTGTCGGAAATGATGCAGGAATACTGGCTACTCGTATTGATTGTCACTGGCGTAGCGCTTTACGCTTTTAAAGAGGCGCGTTTTCGCTCGGCAAAGTTTGCCTATGCCGTCGATCGCTATGCCCTGAAGTTGCCAATTATCGGCAGCATTATTTATCACGCTGTGGTGGCGCGCTTCGCGCGTACTCTGGCAACCACCTTTGCTGCCGGTGTGCCGATTGTCGATGCGCTTGAGTCGGTGGCCGGCGCAGCGGGCAATGCTCTCTATCGAGATGCCATTTTACAGGTGCGCGACGATGTCACTACCGGCATTCAGCTGCAGGTGGCGATTAAGGCGCGAAAAATGTTTCCGATTCTGTTGCAACAGATGACCGCCATTGGTGAAGAGTCTGGGGCACTGGATGAAATGCTGGAAAAAGCGGCGCTGCACTATGAGGAGCTGGTAGACAACTCCGTCGACAATCTGACCAGCCTGCTGGAACCGTTGATTATGTCAGTACTGGGTGTTTTGGTTGGCGGCCTGATGATCGCTATGTACCTGCCAATATTCCAGTTGGGTAATGTGGTTTAATAGATTATCTGTCGAGCGGGGCTATTGTGGTCTAGATTTGACTCTATAAGTTGCGCTGGCTATAAGCCTTGTTAACGCTTTTTAACTGAGCAGCACTACTCTGCGCTCCAACGTTGAATTATCTATGCTACCGACATTATTAGAAACTGGCCTATCACCCGCAGCCCTTGCCATGGCAGCTTTCCCCCTTGGTTTAATTATCGGCAGCTTTCTCAATGTGGTGATTCTGCGGTTTCCCGAACAACTCAAAAATAGCTGGCGCCGCGAGTCACAGGATTTTCTCGGCCTGCCCGAAGAGGCCGCGGAGCCATTGTCACTGGCAATGCCAGCGTCGCGCTGCCCCTCTTGCGGCGTACCGATTAAACCCTGGCACAATATTCCAGTGATCAGCTATGTCTTCCTGCGCGGCAAGTGCACAGCCTGCTCGACGCCGATTTCTATTCAATACCCACTGGTTGAACTGCTTAGCGGACTGGCCACCGCGTTTATTGTTTACCAGTTTGGGCTGTCGCTAATGGCTGCCTATTGCCTGCTGTTTACCTGGATATTAATTGCTCTGACCGGGATTGATTACATCGATCAGTTGCTACCCGATCAAATGACATTGCCACTGCTGTGGCTGGGACTTTTCGCCAATCTAAACGGGACTTTTGTGCCGCTCAATGAGGCGGTGATTGGGGCGCTGGCCGGGTATCTGTCGCTGTGGTCAGTGTTCTGGATGTTTAGGCTGGTCACCGGCAAAGAGGGCATGGGTTACGGTGACTTTAAGTTGCTCGCCGCGCTGGGCGCGTGGATGGGTTGGCAGATGTTACCGCTGATCATTATTTTGTCGACCTTTGTCGGTGCTCTGGTCGGTGTTGTCGGCCTGTTGATGAAAACGCGAGAAAAACAGATGCCGATGGCTTTTGGGCCCTTTCTGGCCATGGCAGGTTGGCTTGCTTTAATCTGGGGTGATAAAATTATCGGCTCTTATTTAAGTGTATTTGGCCTTTAGCGCTGTCACTTATTTTTAGCAATCGACAGGCGCGGCATTCTATAGTGACATTTAATCGACTCAGTTCAGGTTCCCTGATCGTTGGCTTGACCGGCGGCATTGGCAGTGGCAAAAGCACCGTTGCCGAGGCCTTTCGTCAGCTCGGCATTGATACGGTTGATGCCGATCAGGCGTCGCGCAAAGTGGTTGAGCCGGGCATGCCGGCGCTGGCGGCGATCGCCGAGCACTTTGGTGGTGAGATTATTCAATCTGATGGCAACTTGGATCGCGCCGCTCTGCGCCAAATTATCTTTACTGACCCCGTTCAGAAGCAGTGGCTCGAGTCTCTGTTGCACCCTTTAATCCGCGACTGGATTGTGCAGCAGTTACAGGCATCGACCAGTCCCTATGTGATTCTTGAATCACCGCTGCTGTTCGAAACCGATCAATATCAACTAGTGGATAAGACCGTACTGGTCGATGTGCCAGTTGAGCTGCAAATAGAGCGTGCCTGTGCCAGAGATGACAATCAGGCTGATCAGATTCAACGCATTATCGATGCTCAACTGCCACGTCAGGAAAAGCTTTCGCGCGCCGATCTGGTATTAGATAATTCGCCGCCGCTGGACAGTCTGGCGCAACGTGTTGCAGCGCTTCACGAGACGCTTTTAAGCTTGGCCAACAACAAGGAAAAATCCCAATGAGCTCCGTCACAACCTTAAACTGTCCCACCTGCAAAAACACCGTGGAGTGGAGTGATAAATTCCCGTTCCGTCCGTTTTGCAGTCAACGCTGTCAGCAGATCGATTTTGGTGGCTGGGCTCAGGAGAGTTTTGCCATTAGCGGCGCGGCGTTGGTTGATCCCGAGGTGATGGATTCGGAACAGTTATCCAAAGAGCTACTTGAGGCGGGATTGATCGACCCAAAGTTGCTCGATTCCTGAAAATTGCTAGTGTTAAGCGTTAGGCCTTGAGACCGTCTGCGCGAAGACGTTGCAAAATGGGCTGATTGCCCGCTGGGAATAACAAGCTTCCCGCTGCTGCCGAGGAGAGTAAATCCGCCAAACTGATCCAGCGACACTGCTGCCCTTCTTTGCCCTGAGCAATCCCTGAAAAGCTATCGACCTGCCAAATATCCAATAGGACTTTTTTATCGACGTAGTCGTGCTGCACCTGCATATAGGGTTGCGACTGGGTGACATAAATATCAATTTCTTCGAACAGTTCACGAGCGAGCGCTGCGTCGGCCTCTTCGCCGGCTTCGACTTTACCACCGGGAAATTCCCACAGTCCGCCCTGGTGAAGATGATCGGCGCGGCGTGAAATAAAGATGCGCTGATCTGCGCCAAGGACGATGCCGGCAACCACATGAATACGGTTCACCGCCAACACCTAGGTGCGGTATTCGGCATTGATGCGCACATACTCATAGGTCAGGTCGGTGGTCCAGACGGTTTCTTCGACAGTGCCGCGATTGAGTGAGATGTGGATGCTAATATCTTCCGCCGCCATGGCCTGCTCGCCGGCGGCTTCGGTGTAACTGGCTGCGCGACCGCCAGCCTCAACAATTAATACCTGATTGAGGCTCACCGAAACGCGGCTGACATCGAGATTTTCGACACCGGCTCGCCCGACGGCAGCGAGAATACGCCCCCAGTTAGCATCGGACGCGGCCAGCGCTGTTTTCACCAGCGGTGACTCGGCAACGGTATAAGCTACTTTTAAGGCTTCAGCAGAATCCAGCGCACCGTCGACTTCTACCGCGACAAATTTAGTCGCGCCTTCACCGTCGCGAATAATCGCCTGCGCCAGTTCGATAAAAACCTGCTCAAGCTGAGTGACAAACTGCTCAAAATTGCATTCATCGATGGTTATGCCACTGGCTCCGGTGGCCACTAGCACCAATGAGTCATTGGTTGAGGTGTCACTGTCGACGGTGATGCGGTTAAACGATTTGTTCACCACGCGCTGGAGGGCATGGTGCAATAGTTCAGCGTCGATCTCTGCATCGGTGGCTACAAATCCGAGCATGGTAGCCATATTAGGCTTAATCATGCCCGAGCCTTTGCTAATGCCGGTAATGGTGATCAACTCTGCGGAGGCCGCATTGGGCCGGTACTGAAGGCTGGCTCCTTTGGCGCGGGTGTCAGTGGTCAAAATACCTTCGGCGGCATCGACCCAAGCGTTTTCATCCAGTGCCTCAACGGCCGCGGGCAGCGCCGTGAGTAGCGTTTGCATCGGCATTGGCTCACCAATCACGCCGGTGGAAAACGGCAGCACCTGCTGTGCAGAAACACCCTGTAATTCAGCGAGACTGTCACAACTGCGCTGGGCATCGAGTAGCCCCTGCTCGCCGGTTCCGGCATTGGCATTGCCGGTATTGATCAGCAGGTAACGCGGGGTGTGCGTGCTGAGATGCTGGCGCGACACCAGTACAGGGGCGGCGCAAAAGGCATTTTGGGTAAACACTGCGGCCACCGTTGAGTCTGGCGCTAGTGCCATCACCACCAGGTCTTTGCGACCGACGGTTTTGATACCGGCGCTGGTGGTACCCAGTTTGAACCCGGCGACTGGGTGCATGGTTGGGAAGGGTTTAGTGCCTGTGGCCATCTCAATTCCTGTCTAAATATCCGCTCTGTGGGTTGGCTAAATTTTGCCGTGACACTGTTTGTATTTTTTACCTGAACCGCATGGGCAGGGATCATTGCGCCCCACCTTGGGCCCGACGCGCTGTATAGGTTGCACTGCCTGAGCGCCATCGTCGCTGCTCTGATTGTCTTGCTGGGCGAGACTGGCGCTCTGAGCATGCTGGTACTCGCGACCCTCTTGCTCTTTGCGGCGCTGTTCTTCGAGCTTGCGCATGTCGTCGTCACTGGCGATCTGAATATGACTGAGGAAACGAATGGTTTCATATTTTATGTTGGCCAATAGCTCTTCAAACATAGCGAAGGATTCACGCTTGTATTCCTGCTTGGGATTTTTCTGCGCGTAGGCGCGCAGTCCAATGCCCTGACGCAGCTGGTCCATGTTGGCGAGGTGGTCTTTCCACTGGGTGTCGAGCACCTGAAGCATGATTTGGCGTTCGACTTCGCGCATTTGCGCGCCAACGTCGGCGTAGCGAGTCTGGTAGTCGAGCTGGATCAGCTCAATAGCGCGATTGCGCACGCCCTCTTCATCGAGACGACTATCCTCTTCGAGCCATGTGCTGATCGGCAACTGAACGCCAAAATCAGTGGCCAAGGCTTTTTCAAGGCCATCGATATCCCACTGCTCTTCAAGACTCTGTGGCGGGATAAAATTATCGATCACCTGTGTGACAACATCTTCACGAACATTGCTGATCACGTCAGAAATATCGCCGTCTTCAAGTAGATCATTGCGTTGCTGGTAGATCACCTGACGTTGATCATTGGCGACATCGTCGTACTCGAGCAAGTGTTTGCGGATATCAAAGTTGCGCCCTTCGACTTTGCGCTGGGCTTTGACAATGGCGTTGGTGACCATACTGTGTTCAATCGACTCGCCATGCTCCATGCCCATCGAACGCATCATATTTTTCATCCGATCGGAGGCAAATAAACGCATCAATGGATCTTCGAGGGAGAGATAAAAGCGCGAAACACCGGGGTCACCCTGACGACCGGAACGGCCGCGCAACTGGTTGTCGATGCGCCGTGATTCATGGCGCTCGGTCGCGACGATATGCAGGCCACCGGCCTCGATAACGGTTTTGTGGCGCTCTTCCCACTCGGCCCTGAGGGCGGCAATCTCGCTGTCGCTGGCATTGTCGAGCTCTTTGATTTCCGCTTCGACGTTGCCGCCAAGCACGATATCAGTGCCGCGACCGGCCATATTAGTGGCGATGGTGACCGCCCCTGGACGCCCGGCTTCGACAATAATATTCGCTTCGCGCTCGTGCTGTTTGGCATTTAATACGTTGTGCTTAATGCCCGCTTTGGTGAGCATCTTCGACAGTAGCTCGGAGGTCTCAACCGATGCCGTACCGACTAATACCGGCGCGCCTTTCTCAATAATCTCGGCGATATCCTCAATCACCGCTTCAAACTTTTCTTCCTGGGTTAAAAACACCAGGTCATTGAGGTCTTGGCGTTTCACCTCGACATTGGTCGGGATCACCATCACCTGGAGGCCATAGATTTGCTGGAATTCGTAGGCTTCGGTGTCGGCGGTGCCGGTCATACCGGCGAGCTTGTTGTAGAGGCGGAAATAATTCTGGAATGTGGTCGAGGCGAGGGTCTGACTCTCCTGCTGAATCGGCAGCCCTTCTTTTGCTTCAATAGCCTGGTGTAGGCCCTCAGAGAGACGACGACCGGGCATGGTGCGGCCGGTGTGCTCGTCGATCAGCACGGCTTGATTGTCTTCAATAATGTATTCAACATCGCGCTGAAAGAGATTTTGTGCACGCAGCGCCGAGTGTACGTGGTGCAGCAAGCCTAAATTTGATGCCTGATAGAGACTGTCATCTGGCCCCAGTAACTCCTCACCAATCAGTATCTCTTCAACTTTTTGAAAGCCCTCTTCGGTCAGCTCAACCGCGCGGGTTTTTTCATCGACGACAAAATCACCCGGCTGCTCTTCGCTGCCAGCCTCAAGTTTCAGGGTCAGAGCATTGACGCTGCGATAGAGCGAGGAACTGTCCTGAGCGGCGCCAGAAATAACCAGCGGTGTTCTCGCTTCATCGATCAAGATCGAATCGACTTCATCGACAATAGCAAAGTTGAGACCGCGCTGAGACTTGTCCTCGAGGCGCAGCGCCATGTTGTCGCGCAGATAGTCGAAGCCAAATTCATTGTTGGTGCCGTAGGTAATATCGGCCGCATAGGCTTCACGTCGAGTGCACGGACGCAGCGTCTCGTCGCCCTCTGCCATAACGAATGAGTTGGCGCTGTCGGGTCCCTGATAGGACTGGATCACGCCAACGGAAAGTCCTAGGCCCTGATACAGCGGTGCCATCCACTGTGCATCGCGACGCGCCAGGTAGTCATTCACGGTAATCACATGCACGCCCTCTGCCGGCAGCGCATTGAGGTAGGCTGCCAGCGTCGCGACCAGTGTCTTGCCTTCACCGGTACGCATTTCGGCAATACGGCCCTGATGCAGGGTCAGGCCACCAATCATCTGCACATCAAAATGGCGCATACCCATGACGCGGCTGGCGGTTTCGCGAACCACGGCAAAGGCTTCGGGTAATAACTGGTCCAAGCTTTTGCCTGCCTCAAGCTGCTGGCGTAAGCGCAGGGTTTCCGCTTTCAAATCAGCGTCGCTGAGCTCGCTTAAACCCGCTTCCAGCTCATTGATTTGGCTGACAGTTTTACGCATTTTGCGTATTTCTCGGTCATTTTTGCTACCGAAAACTTTCTTAAAAATATTCGCGAACATACTATTTTTCCATCAATAAATAACAAGACACTCAGGGGCACGCCAGCGCAGATAAAAACTCTGTAGACCGATTTATAAGCAGGTTTATCAGCTGCTCAGGCCTAGCATAGTCTCTATCGGAGAGGGTATTTTTAGCGGTGGGTTTTATGGATATAGCTGGCGGGATCGACTGTGCGACCATTTTTATACACTTCGAAGTGAACATGGGGGCCGGTGGAACGGCCCGAACTGCCCATGCGGGCAATCTGCTGGCCTTTTTTGACGGTGCTGCCAAGCCTGACGAGATTTTCATCGTTGTGTGCATAGCGGGTGACATAGCCATCACTGTGGTTGATTTCAACCATTTTGCCATAACCGCTGCGATTACCAGACCAGGTAACGACGCCCGAGGCGACAGCAATCACTTCTGAACCTTTTTTGCCGGCGAAATCAACGCCGCCGTGCCAGCGCTTGTCGCCGAGGAACGGATCGGTACGCATGCCGTAGGCCGATGACATCCAGCCTTTGGTAATCGGTGTGCCGGCAACCGTCTGCTCTTTCTTGAGCTTGTTGTCAGACATCATTGAGGTGAGTATTTGCAGTTGCGATTCGCGATTATCCAGCTTGCGATCGAGTTGCTCGAACATGGTCGCCAACTCGCGCTGCATGGTCAATGGGTCGATATCACTCTGCAGCGGCGACTCTGGCCCACCAACACCGGGCGCATCGGAGAAATCAAATTCCCCCTCTTCTAAACTGGCGATCTGAGTCAGTCGCTCACCCAAGGCGTCGAGGCGAATCAGACGGGCACGCATTTCGGCGAGTTTGACGGTCATTGCCGACAGCGTGTCACTGGCTTCAGCCCGCCCGCTATCCACTTCTTGCTGCTGCAGAACGATCTCATGCTGCATGTCATTAATGCTATTTTCGAAGAGCAATTCCCAGCGACCATCGGCGATCTTGACGCCCATCATGGTGCCGGCGGCGACGGGTAGACCGAGCAACAACACAGACAGCAGTCCCTTGGCCCAACTATTGAGGCTCAGGGTGCGGACTTTTTCGGCCCGATTGCTGATAAGAATTATTTTCACTGTTTGTCGCTGTCCGTCTTTTAATTCTAACTAGCCATACGCATTGGTTATGGCGCTGCTATTTTATCTGGCTAGCTCGCTTTCATATAGTTTATCGGTACATCTTGCGGGTTGTCTATAAAAGTGACGACTTCCCAAGCATCAGTGTCGGCAATCAGCGCACGCAGCGAGGCATTATTGAGTGCGTGACCGGATTTGTGCGCGTCAAATTCGCCAATCAAGCTGTTGCCAAGCAGATAGAGGTCGCCAATCGCATCGAGAATTTTGTGTTTTACAAATTCATCTTCATAGCGCAGGCCGTCTTCATTCAAGATCTGAAATTCATCGACCACGATGGCATTTTCAAAACTGCCGCCACGCGCCAAGCCCACTGAGCGCAAATATTCAAATTCGTGCATAAATCCGAAGGTTCTGGCGCGGCTGACTTCTTTGACGAAAGAGGTAGTGGAAAAATCAAAGCTGGCTTTCAATGTCTGACTTTTAAATACTGGGTGGTCAAACTCAATGGCAAAGTTAACTTTGAAGCCATCGAAGGGCTTAAAGGTAGTCACTTTGTCATCTATGCGGGTCGTGACGTTGCGCTTGACGCGAATAAATTTCTTCGGCGCATCCTGCTCGCAGATGCCCGCGGATTGCAATAAGAATACGAAGGGTCCGGCGCTGCCATCCATAATCGGCACTTCGGGGGCGGAGACGTCAACAATCACGTTGTCGATGCCAAGGCCGGCAAATGCTGACAGCAGGTGCTCGACGGTAGAGACGCGAACATCACCGTTCATCAATGTGGTGGAGAGTTTGGTGTCGCCAACGTTTTCAGCTTTGGCCTGAATCTCAACAACGGGGTCGAGGTCGGTGCGACGGAAGACAATACCCGTATCCGGTGCAGCGGGATGCAGAGTCAAATAGACCTTCTCACCGGTGTGGAGGCCCACGCCGGTTGCACGTATTGCGTTTTTCAACGTGCGCTGCTTGATCATCGCGAGCTCTCTTGAGGAAAGCCCAGAATATTACCAGAGATACCCCCCATCACCAAGATTTTAAATCTGAGGCGAAGATGACGGGGGACTCCGTTTAGAGGTCGGTTATCAGTCCGCTTGCTTGCGCAAGAAGGCTGGAACATCGAGATAATCGAGCTCTGGATCAGCTTGCATATCAATCTTGCGCGCGGTTGATTGTCCGGCACCCTGACCACGTCTGGTGACGGTTGGCTTGACTAAACTCCCGTAGTCAACCTCTCCGCGAGCGGTGCGAGGTGGATTATCTACTACCACACTCATCGGACCGCGCTTCTCGCCAGGCTCTTGCAGACCAGTTGCGACAACGGTGACACGCAGTTGATCGGCCAGCTCTGGATCAAACACGCTTCCGACAATAACGGTGGCGTCTTCGTCAGAGAAGTCGCGGATAATATTGCCGACATCTTCAAACTCACCCAGTGTGAGGTCATAACCACTGGTAATATTGACCAGAATACCTTTGGCACCCTGCAGATTGATGTCTTCCAGCAGCGGGCACTTAATGGCGCTCTCTGCGGCGACAACTGCGCGATCTTCACCACTGGCTTCACCAGTACCCATCATCGCCATGCCCATCTCTGACATCACTGTGCGTACGTCGGCAAAGTCGACGTTGATAAGACCTTCGAGAAGGATCAGATCAGCAATACCCTGAACGGCACCGAAGAGCACATTATTGGCCTGCTTAAAGGCGTTGAGTACGGTCATGTCTTTGCCGAGAACCTGAAGCAGCTTCTCATTGGGGACAATAATCAGCGAGTCGACGCGCTCTTTTAGCTGCGCGATACCCTGATTGGCAATATCCATACGCTTGCGACCTTCAAAGGCAAACGGACGCGTCACCACACCAACAGTGAGAATACCCATCTGTTTGGCGACTTCGGCAATGACTGGCGCCGCACCTGTTCCGGTACCACCACCCATGCCGGCCGTGATAAACACCATATCGGCGCCTTCAATTGCCTGGGCTATGCGCTCTTTGTCTTCCAGAGCGGCCTGACGACCGACTTCAGGATTAGCACCGGCACCGAGACCTTTGGTCAAGGTTCCACCCAACTGCAATACCGTGGCATTGGTCAGATCATTGAGTGATTGGGCATCGGTGTTAGCGCAGATAAACTGCACGCCATCGATATTGCCTTCCATCATATGACGGACTGCGTTGCCGCCGCCGCCGCCAACTCCGATTACTTTAATATCTGCATTCTTTGGAATGCTCTCTACTAGTTCAAACATAGGTTTCCCCTTTTGCGCCTCTCAATTAAAAACAATAGTCATCAGTGTTGATGACCTTTACATACCACCCTGAATCCAGGCTTTCATTTTGTTAAGCCAGCTTTGCTTTGGTCCCTTACTTGAATCCCCTTGACTCTGCCTGCGCTGAGCCTGAGCTCCAAAATGCAGCAGGCCAACACCAGTTGAATAGATCGGATTGTTGACCACGTCCGATAGACCCTTGATGTTGACCGGTGTGCCGATTCGCACTGGCATATGGAAGATTTCCTCTGCCAGTTCAACCACACCTTCCATCTTCGATGTCCCGCCGGTGAGTACAACACCCGCGGCAATCAATTCTTCAAACCCGCTGCGTCGCAATTCAGCTTGAATCAACGTAAACAACTCGTCGTAGCGCGGCTCAACCACCTCGGCGAGCGACTGACGCGACAGATCGCGCGCTTCTCGATCACCGACACTGGGCACTTTCACGGTCTCTTCTGGACGTGCCAGTTTGGCCAGTGCACAGGCATATTTAATTTTCAGCTCTTCTGCATGCGGCGTCGGTGTGCGCAGCGCCATGGCGATATCATTGGTCACCTGATCACCGGCAATTGGTATCACGCCGGTGTAGCGAATCGCGCCTTCGGTATAAATAGCGATATCTGAGGTGCCGCCGCCAATATCGACCAGCGCCACACCGAGCTGTTTTTCGTCCTCGGTGAGTACTGCGGAGCTGGAGGCCAATTGCTCTAGAATGATGTCTTCCACTTCAAGCCCGCAGCGACGGATACATTTCTTAATGTTCTGCGCGGCATTGGCGGCACAGGTAACTAGATGCACTTTGGCTTCAAGGCGCACGCCTGACATACCGATGGGCTCGTGAACACCCTCCTGGTTGTCGATAATAAATTCCTGCGACAGCACGTGAAGAATTTCTTGGTCAGCGGGAATCGCCACGGCTCTGGCGGCATCGAGAACTCGATCGACATCCAGCTCCTGCACTTCGCGATCGCGAATCGCGACGATGCCATGGGAGTTGAGACTGCGGATGTGGCTACCTGCAATGCCGGCATAGACCGAATGTATTGAGCAGCCTGCCATCAACTCAGCCTCTTCAATAGCGCGCTGAATTGAGTTAACGGTGGCTTCAATATTGACTACCACGCCCTTCTTCAATCCCGATGAGGGATAGCTTCCGGTACCGATAATCTCGATCTCGCCGCGCTCGCTAACGGAACCGACGATGGCGACGATTTTCGAGGTACCGATATCGAGCCCGACGATCATATTTTCTTCATTTTCACTGGCCATATTTTAACCTCACCAACTCTCTGTTATGCCTGAACAGGGGCTGTTATGTTGTTTTGCGCAATATTTTGTGCAGTGTCTTCTGGATTGCCTTCTGGATTGCCTTCTGAAGTGCCTTCTGAACTGTCTTGTCTAGTAAATCTATTGCCGTCGTCACGGCGCTCATTCTGCGTCGTCGCCAGTGCAGCACTCTTCCATGCCACGGCCAGCCCATTGGGGTAACGCAGGTCGATGCTTTCAATCCTCGCGAGTTGTTGATTGAGGCCCGCCGCCCACACCAGATTAAAGCGACGGATTTTTTCGCTGACCTCATCGCGGCCAATAACCATGCGCAACTCGCGCGCCGTATCGATAAACCAAACACCGAGATTGTCACGGCGCAGCTCGACAATCTTCAGTCCGGTGGGGATCAGCAATTCAGCCATCAACTGGTAGCTCTGCATCATTTCTCGTGAGGTGCCAGCCTCAGTGCGCAGCACCGGCAGCGCCCCGAGATGACTATTGTTTTCAATTAACAGCTCTTCACCGAGGCGGTTGAGAAAGCCCTTCTCACCCCAACGCGCAATCGGAACCTCTTCGGTTACTTCAACTTTTAAGATCGACGGCCACTCGCGGCGAACATTTACCTCGCTGACCCAGGGGTGCGCACGCAGGACATCACTGAGACCCGCGAGATCGACACTTAAAAAGCCGCCATCCACTTCGCCCGCAACCAGTGCGCTGAGGTCCGCGGGCTGCAAATAGGTAAAATCACCACCGATCATGACGTTGGTCAGCGGCTTGTCGATCTGTTTGTACAGCAGACTGCCGCCGTAACCCACGGTCACTAACACCGCCGCGAGCATAATGCGCGCTAAGTAACTGCCCGCAGCTGAGCTTGACTGTGCGTTTGATTGCCTGTCGCGGCGACTGTTGCTAACCATTACAGCGACCCCTCAAGAATTTTTTCCACCAGCTGATCGAAACTCAACCCAGCGGCTTTGGCGGCCATGGGCACCAGACTGTGACTGGTCATGCCAGGAACTGTGTTGACCTCGAGTAACTGGAATTGGCCAGCACTATCCACCATGACATCGACCCGCCCCCAGCCGCGACAACCGACTGAATTAAAGGCCTGTAAACATAGCGCTTGCAGCTCCTGCTCGCGGGTCTCGGACAATTCGCTGGGACACAGATACTGAGTCTGATTGGAGAAATATTTTGCCTGATAGTCGTAAAACTCAGCATTCGACTCAATTCGAATTGAAGGCAATATCTGGCCGTCTAAAATCGCCACGGTGTACTCGGGTCCGGGCAGCAGTGGCTCGGCAATCACTGAGGTGTTGTACTGAGATGCTTCTAACCAGGCTGCCTGTAACTGCTCTGGTGTCTGCGCGCGACTCATACCGATACTGGACCCTTCAGCCGCGGGTTTGACCATTGTATTACCGCCCAAGCGCTGAAGCACGGCAGACCAATCTGAGTCGGCATCGAGCAGTGCAAAATCGCTGGTGGGCAAGCCCATACCCTGCCACATCTGCTTGCAGCGCAACTTGTCCATGGCCAGTGCAGAGGCCAACACACCGCTGCCGGTATACGGCAGATTGAGATATTCCAGCGCACCCTGCAGCGTGCCGTCCTCACCGCCAGGTCCGTGCAGCGCAATAAATACGCGATCCAATTGATAATCGGGTAGCCTTTGCAACAGGTTTTCACCGGCATCAATAGCGACCACATCGACCGCTAAATTGAGCAGTGCCTGATGTACAGCGTCACCACTCATCAGCGACACTTCGCGCTCCGATGAGGTGCCACCATAGAGCAGACCGACGCGACCAAATTGTTGACTCATTCGGTCACCTCCAGATTAGCGGCAATACCCAACCCGCCCTCGGCCAACAGCGCGACCAATTTATTAACACTGCCGGCGCCCTGGGTAATCACTAGATCGTTGTCTCGCACTAGCTCATGCAACAGTGCCGGCACTTCCTCGATGGTCTCGGCATAGATTGGGTCGACAGCGCCGCGCTGGCGGATACTGCCAGACAAGTTTTTGCTGCTGGCTCCGACGATCGCTTCTTCACCAGCCGGGTAGACGGCCAACAGGATCAGCACATCCACTTCTGCCAGCACTTTGACAAAGTCTTCATAGAGATCGCGGGTGCGCGTATAGCGATGGGGCTGGAAAATCATCACCAGACGCTTGTCCGGCCAGCCACCGCGCACCGCGTCGACGGTGGCTTTGATTTCTGTCGGATGATGACCATAGTCGTCCACCAACATAGCCGTGCCACCAGCTGGCAGCTGGTAATCGCCGTAAATTTCAAAGCGCCGACCGACCCCGCAGAAACTGCTTAAACCTGCGATAATCGCGCGGTCAGAGATACCTTCATCACTGGCGACGGCAATCGCCGCAGCGGCATTGAGAGCATTGTGACGACCGGGAATATTAAGGCTGATCTCAAGTGGCACGAGTCCATCTGGGCGTTCAATCACAAAGTGCGAGTGACGCTGATCGACGGTCAGATCACGAATACGATAGGCCGCATCTTCACTAAAGCCATAGGTGAGCATTGGCCGCGCGACATCGACCAGCAGATCGCGAATCACCGGATCGTCGATACACATCACCGCCAATCCATAGAAAGGCAGGTTGTGTAAAAACTCGATATAGGTTTTCGTCAGGCGGCTGAAGTCGAAGCCGTAGGTTTCCATGTGATCGGCTTCGATATTGGTGACCACGGCAACCATCGGCTGCAGATGCAGGAATGAGGCATCGCTCTCGTCCGCCTCGGCGACCAGATAGCGGCTGCCACCCAGCTGGGCATTAGTACCGGCGCTGTTGACCCGGCCACCGACCACAAAGGTTGGGTCGCGGCCATCTTCAGCCAGAATAGCGGTAATCAAACTGGTGGTGGTGGTCTTGCCGTGCGTGCCGGCGATGGCGATGCCGTGGCGATAGCGCATCAGTTCGGCGAGCATTTCAGCGCGGCGCACCACCGGAATACCCTGCGCGCGCGCGGCGGCAATTTCTGTATTTTCGACCGTCACTGCCGAGGATTTAACCACCACATTGGCGCCAACGATATTCTCTTCACTGTGACCGATAAATACGGTGGCACCGGCGTCTCGGAGGCGCTCAATGCTCGGGCCCTGATTGATATCCGAGCCGGAAATGTCGTAGCCCTGGTTGAGCAATACTTCAGCGATGCCGCACATGCCGCTGCCGCCGATACCGACAAAATGGATGCGTTTGATACGGCGCATTTCAGGCGGTTGGAAATGACTGTTATCAGGCATTTGCCACCTCCAGACAGACCGCTGCGACTCTTTCTGCAGCACCAATTTTTGCCAGTTCGCGAGCTCGCATAGCCATTTGCAAACGGCGATCACTGTCCGCACAGAGCGCCGAGATCTGCTCGGCAAGCAACGCAGGAGTGAGATCGCCCTGCGCTATCATCTGAGCGGCACCCTGACCGACCAATAATTCGCCATTAACCGTTTGATGATCGTCAATGGCGTAGGGAAATGGAATTAACAGCGCACCGAGACCGGCGCAGGTTAGCTCGGCGCAAGTTAACGCACCGGCGCGACAAATAGCAAAGTCGGCCCAACCGTAGGCTTCGTCCATTTGCGTAATAAAGGCGACCACCTCGGCGCTAACGCCGGCTGCATCATAGAGCGCCTGAGTCTCAGCGCAATGTAACTTGCCGGTCTGGTGACGAACCTGAGGACGCTGACTCGGCTCTATCAATGCCAGTGCAGCAGGCAACATCTGATTGATCGCCAGTGCACCGCGACTGCCGCCCAACACCAGTAGACGAGGCAGCCCTTCGCGGCCGGCGAAGCGCTGCTGTGGAGGCGGCAGAGTGGCAATAGCCGGACGTACTGGATTACCGCACCACTCGCCACGGGCCAGTGCACCAGGAAAGCCTTGCATGACTCGGCGGGCAATCCGCGCGACCAGTTTATTGGTCGTACCGGCAACAGAATTTTGTTCGTGAATCACAATCGGAATGCCTTTAAGACGAGCTGCCACAGCACCCGGTCCGGAGGCAAAACCACCCATACCCAGAACCACCTGCGGCTGGAAATCACTCAGCACTTTTAGTGCCTGACGAATGGAACGCCACAGCAATATTGGCGCTCTTATCAAGGCGCTGAGTCCGCGACCGCGAATGCCCTCAATATCCAGACAGTGCAGAGTAATACCGGCGGCCGGCACCAGTTCCGACTCGATGCCGCGCTGGGTACCAAGCCATGAGATCGCGATACTTGCCGCGCGCAGTTGATCGGCGACGGCGAGCGCCGGGAACACATGTCCGCCGGTACCGCCGGCCATAATCATGATGCGACCTTTTATAGATGGCGTGTCCATAGATAAAGTGTCCATCGATGTCGGCTGCATAGATTGGCTGTGTGTATTAGCGACCACGGCGCACCCTCCTGACAACCTGAGTATCCGGATGTAACTCGTGACCGATGCGCAGCATCATGCCAACCATGGCGCAGGTCACCATTAGACTGCTGCCGCCGTAACTAACGAATGGTAGGGTCAGACCTTTGGTTGGCAAGAACCCGGCATTGACGCCAAGATTAATCAATGTCTGGCCGCTGATTAGGCAGCCAAAGCCGATCAGTACAAAAGCGCCATACCAGTATTCCTGAGTCACCGCCTGTTTACTCAGGCTAAAGATGCGCTGCACCAGCAGCACATAGAGACCGAGCAGGCAGAGGACACCAATAAAGCCAAATTCTTCGGCGAAAATAGCGAACACAAAGTCAGTGTGAGCTTCAGGCAAATAGAGCATTTTCTGCACTGACTGGCCGAGACCAACACCAAACCATTCGCCGCGACCAAAGGCGATCAACGACTGCGTGAGCTGGTAGCCAGAGTTAAACTGATCGGACCAGGGGTCGAGGAAGGTGCTCAGGCGCGCCATGCGATAAGGTGCCGATTCGGCAAACAGAACCAGTACTGAGGAACCGGCTAACACCAGCCCAAGGTAGTGCCACAGTTTGATACCGGATAAAAACAGCATCGCCATAAAGGTGCACGAAAGTACCACTAGCGAGCCGAAGTCCGGCTCCATCAACAGTAAAAACAGCGGCACTAACAGCACGCCCAATGGCTTCGCCCAGTCGCGCCAGTCATCACCAAAGTGGTCGCGATTATTGGCGAAGTAGCTGGCCATAAATACTACGGTGGCGACCTTGGCTAATTCGGAGACCTGCAAGGTCATGCCGCCGAGACTGAGCCAGCGTCGACTACCGTTGACCTCGCGTCCGATACCCGGGATCAGCACAATAAAAAGTAGCAATATGGCTAACAACATCCACAGTCGACTGTACTGCGACCAGATACTCGGCGGCGTGAAAAAGGTAACCGCCATGGCCGATAGCGCGACAAGCAGGTAGATTGCATGGCGCTTTACAAAATAGAATTCATTGTTGTAATTGTGCTCGGCATAACTGAATGAGGCAGAGGCCACCATGGTCAGTCCAATCGACATCAACGCTAAAGCCGACACTAACAGCAAACTATCAATGCGCCAGCTGCTGCGCGTGGAGCCGGAGAAATTAAGCGGCAGGGTTACATTCATGCCGCCACCGCCATCACTGTTTGCTGGAAGCAACGTCCGCGCTCTTCGAAACCGGAGAACATATCAAAGCTAGCGCAAGCTGGAGACAGCAGCACAATATCACCGGGCTGAGCTGCCGCTCGCGCACAATCAACCGCGCTCTGCAGTGAATTGAGCCGCTCTATTTGAGTGGTCCCAGCAAGGGCATCGGCGATCAGTTCGGCGTCTTCACCAAACAGTACAACTAACTTAACAAACTTGGCGATCGGCGCCTGTAGCTCACTAAAGCTCTGACCCTTGCCCTGACCACCGGCAATCAAAATTAGGTTGGCTCGATCACTCTCACCAAAACCATTAATAGCGGCCACAGTGGCGCCAATATTGGTGCCCTTGGAGTCATCGATATAGGTAATATTGTCGACCGTTAGCACATGTTCGCAGCGGTGAGGCAGACCTTTAAAGTGTCTCAGAGTCTGCAACATGGCAGCCATATCAAGGCCTGCGGCATGCCCCAGCGCCAGTGCCGCCAGGGCATTGGCGAGATTATGACGACCTTTAATCGCCACCTCAACGCTGCGCATCAGGGGCTTTAAACCATGGCCGAGCCAGCTTTCACCCTCTTCCTCAAGCAGACCGAAGCTGCCGAGGTCGGGTTTATTTAAGCCGATGCTGCACAGTTTGACCCCGACTGATAGCAGCGGATTAGTCAGAGGATCCTGACGATTAAAAATAACCTGACTGGCGCCACGGAAAATGCGGTGCTTGGCGGCATGATATTGCTGCAACCCGGCGTAGCGGTCCATATGATCGGGGCTGATATTGAGCAGTGCAGCAATCGCCCCGCGGGTATCAGTGACCAGTTCAAGCTGAAAACTGGAGAGTTCGATAACATAGAGTTGCTGCTGATTATTGAGCAAATCAAGCATCGGTGTGCCGAGATTGCCACCGATACCAACACTTAATCCACTGGCCTCAGCCATTTCGCCAACCAGTTGGGTAACAGTGCTCTTGCCATTGGAGCCGGTAATAAGAATAACCGGCGCCTTTGTATGCTCTAAAAACAACTCAACATCGCCAAGTAATTTGACGCCCTGCTTTTGTGCAGCAACCAGTGCTGGTTCTTGCAAAGAGATTCCTGGGCTGACCACAACGCTGTCAAAACCGACCAACAGATCAGTCTCAAAGGGGCCCAACACAACCGAAACATGCGGATAGCATTCGCGGACTTCGGCGAGTCGCGGCGGCGCGCTGCGGCTATCAGCAAAGACAAAGGACTTACCGATCGATGATAAAAATCGCGCAACCGACAGTCCTGTGGCACCCATGCCCAGGATAGCGATATTGCGATTAGTAGCGATCAAATCCGTCATCTTGTTATTACAACTCTCTCTATTGTCTAATCGGTTAGCGAAGCTTCAGTGTGGCTAGGCCAATCAGCACCAGTACCACGGTAATAATCCAGAAGCGCACGATCACACGGGGCTCCGGCCAGCCTTTTAATTCGTAGTGGTGATGCAGTGGCGCCATGCGGAATATGCGTTTTCCGGTCAGTTTGAAAGACGCCACCTGCAAAATCACCGAGACCGTTTCTATAACAAAGACACCGCCCATCACGGCCAGCACAATCTCCTGGCGAATTATTACGGCGATCACTCCCAGCGCGGCACCGAGCGCCAACGAACCGACATCGCCCATAAAGACCATGGCGGGATAGGTGTTAAACCAGAGGAAACCAAGGCCAGCACCACAGAGTGCACCGGTGAAGATAAGTAGCTCACCAGCACCGCTGATATAGGGAATATGCAGGTAGGAGGCAAATTGATAGTTGCCGGTCAAATAAGCCATGATGCCAAGTGCACCGCCGACTAGGACGGTTGGCAATATGGCCAGACCATCGAGACCATCAGTGAGATTGACGGCATTACTGGTACCGACAATCACGAAGTAGGTGAAAAGAATATAAAACGGTCCGAGATTGATGGCGACGTTTTTGAAGAACGGCACAATCAGTTCCAGCTCCGCCGGTGACTGCGCATTGGCAAATAGAAACAGGGCCGCAGCTAGGCCACACAGCGACTGCCAGAAGTACTTCCAGCGTGCCGGCAGACCGCGTGGGTTTTTGTAGACCACTTTGCGATAGTCGTCGACCCAACCAATTAAGCCAAAGCTAAAAGTCACTCCCAGTACCACCCAGACATAGGCATTTTCCAAATTTGACCACAGCAGTGTGCTGATAAACATGGCCATTAGGATCAGTGCACCGCCCATGGTCGGCGTGCCCGCTTTACTCAGGTGGCTCTGCGGGCCATCACTGCGTATGGCCTGACCCATCTGCAAACTGTTGAGCAGCTTGATCACACGAGGACCCAGCACCCAACAGATTGTCAGCGCCGTAATCACCGCAAAAATTCCGCGCAGGGTGAGGTACTTCACTACCGAGAACGGACTATAAAATTGACTCAGATAATCTGCTAGCCATACCAACATCAGGATTTCTCCGCCAATAACATATCCACCACCAAGTCCATGTTTGAACTGCGCGAGCCTTTCACTAAAATAGTCACATCGCTGCGCTCAATTTCATCGAACAGTGGCCCCTTTAAACTATCCATATCACTAAAATGCCTGCCATTGAAGACAGCGCTGGCATTGGCACTCAAACTACCCAAGGTGTAAAGCTGGTCAATATCGGCACCCAAGGCATAGTCACCAACCTGGCGGTGCAATTGCTCTGCATCAGCGCCCAGTTCAGCCATATCACCAAATACCATTACTCGACGACCGGGACGGCTGGCCAAGACGTCGATGGCAGCTCGCACCGATTCCGGGCTGGCGTTGTAACTATCATCAATAATCTGGCCACCCTGAGCTAAGGCTTTAATCTGCAAGCGACGGGCTGGAGACTGAGTTGCCTCTAAGCCGGTTACAATTTGCTCAATGCTAGCGCCGGCAGCCACTGCACAGGCGGCAGCTGCGAGAGCATTGCTCACCGAGTGACGACCGGGAACAGCCAAATTAACAACCTGACTCTCTACTGATGTGTCGGTGAACATATGCAGCGTAAATCGACAACATCCACTCTCCATCAACTCAATATCACTGGCGCTTAAATCAGCGCCATCATCGTCGAGAGAAAAAGTAATACAGTCGCGGTCGCCAATCAGCTCCATCCACTCGGTTTGCCAGCTTTGATCGAGATTTACAATGGCGGTGCCAGCAGCATCTAAGCCACTGTAGATCTCGCCTTTGGCGGCGGCGATACCTTCAACGCTGCCAAAGCCTTCGAGATGAGCGCTCTGCACATTGTTAATGAGGCTGATCTGCGGCTTGGCAATGGAGCACAGATAACTGATCTCGCTGGCGGCGCTGGCACCCATTTCCACAACGGCGAAATCGCTGTCCCGGTGCATATCGAGCAAGGTCAATGGCACGCCAATGTGATTATTAAAGTTGCCCTTGGTGGCATGAACCGTGCCCATGCCACCGAGAATTGAGCTAATTAGATCTTTTACTGAGGTCTTGCCAGTGCTGCCGGTTATGGCAATTAGAGTGCCGCTGAAGGCTTCCCGCTGAAGCTGTGCCAGCTGACCGAGAGCAATGGTGGTGTCTTCAACTACCCACTGCGGCAATGGTAGATCGGTATCCGCACTGGAGACCACCAGGCCGCAGGCACGATCCGTAACATCGGCGATAAATTCATGGCCATCCAGCCGCTCGCCGATCAGCGCGACAAATAGCTCGCCCGCTGCAATATTGCGGCTATCGATGGAGACGGCATTAAATTCACAGTCTGGATTGAGCAGGGTTCCACCAAAGCGGATAGCGGCATCAGTCAGGCGTAGATCATTAATCATTGCGCGCTACCCCGATTTTGCTGCTTTCCCTGCCGCTCCCGCCGCAGACGCAGCGCCGTGCGTGCCTCTGCCTGATCGCTGAAGGGCAACCTGCTGGCACCCACTATTTGGTAGGCCTCGTGGCCTTTGCCGGCGATCAAAATAATATCGTCGACTGCTGCGGCATCTATGGTGTTGCGGATGGCGTCCCTGCGATCCGCTTCCGCAATAACCGTGCGGCTGATGCCCAGAAGAACCTGATCAATAATTTGTTGCGGTGGCTCGCTGCGTGGATTGTCGCTGGTGACCACAACATGATCGGCAAGCATATCAGCCACTTTACCCATTTCAGCACGCTTACCCTTATCGCGGTCACCGCCGCAGCCAAACACCACCCACAGCTTGCCGCGGCATTCATTGCGCAGTGCGCGCAAGGCTTTATCTAAGGCATCCGGGGTGTGAGCATAATCGACAACGACTGATGGACGATCACTGGCGTCAACTAACTCCATGCGGCCTGGGACTGCATTTAATTTGCTCACAGCACTGAGAATGTCATCTAGCTTAAAGCCCTGCATTCCCGCCGCGCCAATCACCGCAAGTAGATTGGCAAGATTGAATTTACCCAACAGCGATGAGACCAGGCGGCCCCTGCCCCATGGCGTGACAATCTCGGCCCTGATTGCTGCGGCGCCAAGCTCGATGCGATCACAGTGAATATCCGCAGTGTGATTTTCAAAGCTGTAGGTAATGCCATCAACCGCTGGATCGAGATTGGCTAGAATCAGACGCCCGACGTTGTCATCGAGGTTAATCACTGCGTGCTTCAGTCCAGACATCGCAAACAGTCGCGACTTGGCGGCGGCGTAATTATTCAGATCACCGTGATAATCAAGATGATCGCGCGTCAGGTTGGTAAAAATTGCGGTATCAATCTGCAGCCCGGCAATACGCCGCTGCACAAGGCCGTGAGAGGAGGCTTCAATGGCGACTCGACGAGCGCCAGCATCATGCAGCTGCGCCAGAATACGCTGCATGGCAATGGCATCGGGCGTGGTTAGCACGCCACTCTGGGTGCCTTCACTGTCTACCTGAGGCTCAACTGACGCGCTGCCGTAGCCAATGGTACCGACATAGCCAGCGGGCTCACCGAGCAGCTCAAAGAGATTGGCCAGCAACTGCGCACAGGTGGTTTTGCCATTGGTTCCAGTAATCGCCGTGACGGCCATCTGTCGCGACGGGTTGGCATAGAACTCGCCGGCGATATCGGAAACATATTCGGCTAAGTTAGCGACCACAATGACTGGCACGCTAGTTGCGACGGCTGAGCTGAACTCTTCAGCCACTTTGCCCTCTTCGACCAAAACAGCTACAGCGCCCCTATCAACCGCCTGAGCTATATACTTTGCACCGTCCGTTTGAGCGCCTTTTAAGGCGATAAAGAGATCGCCTGACTTAACCTCGCGACTGTCGAGAGCTAGGCCATGAATAGGCGTAGCGGGGCAGCGGCTGATATCGGGAAATGCGTTGAGCAAGTCTGACAAGCTTACAGTGATGACCTGAGGTGAAGCCATTATAAGCCCCCCTGCTTTGCCAAAATCACCGGTACAGCGGACATATTACGCTCGGCATCCATCGCATCTGGTGGCACCTGAAGAAGACGCAGAGCACTGCCTGTGACCTCGGAAAACACTGGAGCGGCAACCAGGCCACCAAAGTAATCTCCATCGCGCGGCTCATCGATCACCACGATGGTCACCAAACGTGGATCATTAACCGGAGCGAGACCGGCGAACGCAGACATATAGCGATGCTGATCATAGCCGCCACTGGCTTTGACTTTGTGCAAGGTGCCGGTCTTTCCGCCAACAGAATAACCATCAATCATGGCGCGCTTGCCGGTGCCCTGATCGCTGGCAGCGGTTTCCAACATATTGCGTACTCGCGCCGTCAGCTGTGCCTCAATGACACGCACATTTTCGGGTGGGCGGTCAGTCGCGACCATAGTGATTTCGTGGCGCAGGCCATTATTGGCGAGAATCGAATAGGCTCTAGCCAACTGCAATGACGATGCGCTCAAACCATAACCAAAGGCAAAGGTCGCCTGAGTGACAGGATCCCATTTGCGGTAACCCGGTAAGTTACCGGAGGTTTCACCGGGGAAGCCACTGCCAATACCCTCACCAAAGCCCATGCGCTCAAACAGTTCGCGGGTAGTATCAGGGTTGAGTGCGAGTGCCAGCTTGGTGGTGCCAACTTGGCTCGATTTATTAAGAATGCCAGTCAGATCGAGAGACCCATAGTCACGTGGATCAACGAAGGTTTTATAAGCGACTTTTAAATAACCTGGGCTGGTATTAATCACCGTTTCTGGCTTAAATTTACCGCTTTCGAGCGCCGCTAAAATAGTAAATGGCTTAATCGTTGAGCCGGGCTCCATCATATCGGTGACGGCGCGATTACGAATCGAATCCGGACTCAGATTAGAGCGATCATTGGGGTTAAATGACGGCTGATTGACCATGGCCAACACTTCACCAGTGTGGACATCAAGCACAATTACTGACCCTGACTTGGCCTGATGCTTTTGCACCGAGGCTTTTAATGCACGGTAGGCGGCATACTGCACGCGCAGATCAATACTCAGCCGCAAGGTGCTGCCGTGATTGGCGGGCTTGACCAGCGAAATATCTTTGATGACTCGACCAGCGAGATCTTTAACCACTTTTTTGGCGCCCGGCTCGCCACTGAGTACCGCATTGTAAGCGAGCTCCATACCCTCTTGGCCATCATCATTGATGTCGGTAAAACCAACCAGCTGTGCCGTCACTTCCCCTGCCGGATAAAATCGCTTGTACTCCTGACGCCCAAAGACTCCAGGGATACGCAGGTCGAGAATACGGTCGGCCTCAACACTGGGTAACTGTCTGGCCAGATACATAAAGGATTTATTGCGATAACGTTTAAAACGGCTGTCGAGCTGCGCCAAAGATAAGTTAAGCGCCTTGGCAAGTTTTACCCTATGGGCGTAGGTGGCATGTTCAGCGACACGTTTGGGGTTGGCGATCAGGGTGGTTACCGGTGTACTAACGGCTAATGGCTCTCCGTTTCTATCGGTGATCAGGCCGCGGTGTCCAGGAATCGTCTCCGTGCGAATAGCGCGGGCGTCGCCCTGAGTCTGAAGAAACTCGCTGCCATGTTCCTCGCTGGGCATAATCTGGAGCTGCGCAATCTTGGCGGCAACGATCAGTGGCAGTGACCCTAGGATCAGCATTACAAAATAGTAACGCCAGCGCGGCAGGGTATTTTTTACCGATTTCTTGGCCACTGTTATTGCTTCACCATTATAATTTCCTGAGGCTGCGGACTGTGCATATCAAGACCTTCCATCGCCATTGTCTCGATTCGCTGCAGCGATCCCCAGGCACTCTGCTCAAGTAAATATTTACCGTAAGCTACCTGCAGTTGATTCTTCTCACGCTCGAGAGCAGTCAACTGGTCATACTTTTGCCGACAGACGTGACTGACATACGCCACGGCCAGTGCACTGCTCAACACAACAACCCAAAGCAGTGAAATCTGCAGTGAGTCGCGACCGCGCATATCACTCATGCAACACGCTCGGCGACACGCATTACCGCGCTGCGCGAGCGCACATTGCCATCGACTTCGGTGTTTTCAGGCTTGATAGCCTTGCCAATCTTTTTTAAGCGAACACCGCGCTCCACATCCCTGACCGGCAGATTTTTTGGCAGCTTGACGCCACGCTCTTGGTCGCGAATGAAGCGCTTCACTTTACGGTCTTCCAACGAGTGAAAGCTGATCACCACCAAACGGCCGCCTACCTGTAACAAATCAATCACCTGTCCCAATAGCGCACTGAGGTCATCCAATTCGCGATTGATAAAAATCCTGATCGCCTGAAACGCTTTCGTTGCCGGATGTCTGCCGCGCTCCCATGCCGGGTGCGCCTCTGCCAATATTTTTGCCAACTGCACCGTTCTGGTTATCGGCGCAATGGCTCGCTGGCGAACCACGGCTGCTGCCATGCGTCGTGCAAAGCGCTCTTCACCGAACTCTTTGATCACCTGAGCAATCTCCGTTTCTGCAGCACTGGCAACCCACTCGGCAGCTGACAATCCTGAACTGGTATCCATGCGCATATCCAGCGGACCATCGCGCATAAAACTAAAACCGCGCTCGGCCTGATCCAATTGCGGCGACGAAACACCCAGATCAACCAGCACGCCGGTAATCTCGCGGCCCTCGACCCAATCGCCCATATCGGCAAATGAACCGTGCACAATGGTTAATCTGCTGTCGTCGGCGAAACGCTCACGACCCGACTCAATGGCCTGCGGGTCTTTATCAATCGCTAGCACCCTACCGCTATCCGACAGTCGAGAGAGCAACTCTGCGGTGTGTCCTCCACGACCAAAGGTACCGTCTACATATAAGCCATCTGGATCGGTAACCAGCGCATCAACTGCCTCATGTAGCAAAACCGTCGTGTGCTGTGGTTTTTCAATGTCGTCCATTGCAGGGCCCTACCAAGAGAGATTCTTCAATGCGTCTGACATATTGTCGCGATCGAGAAGCATGCCTCTGTAAGTTTCTTGCGATTTTTCGCGCTCAGCATTCCAATTATCTTCAGACCAGATCTCCAGGCGCTGCGTGCGCCCTACCAGCACTAGCTTTTTCTCCAGCTGCGCGTAACCGCGCAATTCTGGCGGAATCAGAATCCGGCCACTGCCATCAACCAGCAGATCTTTGGCCTGACCCACCACAAAACGGCTGAGCATCTCGGCGAGATCATCAAGAGCCGGCAAGGCGGCGACTTTTTCTTCGAATTTTTTCCATTCAGGCAGCGGTGACAGCGTAAGGCAGGTAGACTTCATGTCGATGGTGATAACCAACTCACCAGCGCAAATTTCGTCGAGCACGGGACGGTAGCGGGTCGGAATTGCCATCCGGCCCTTGGTATCCATATTAATTGGATCGCTACCCTTAAACACTTTTACCCCTTTTTATTGTTGTAACTAGCTAAATTCGCCACTTTTCGCCACTTTTACCCATATGTGTACACTATTCACAGCAAGGGTTAAAGTCAAGCCTCACGAAGGCCTGAAAAAGTGAATAAAATCAGTAAGTTCCGGCAATATCATGAGTTTGTGACAGGTAGCTCAGAAGGGGTTAAATATTTAGCAATATAAAACATAAGGCTAAAGCTAGAAGTTAATGTAACTTCTAGCTTTAGCTGGTTTTAAGAATAATTTTTACGTTTTTTAGATCTTTATATATCTAAATGGAATAGCTAATCCGAGTGGGTTCGCTACTAAGAATTAGGTGAGTTGACCGATAAGCCGGGTTCTGTCGTGGACAGTCATTCATCTGGGACAAACGTCGCCGTTTGCCTCAAGCAACCTACCCGTTTCCAGCGCGGGTCGCGCCAAAGGAAACCTATTTGGTCTTGCTCCGAGTGGGGTTTACCTTGCCACTACTGTTACCAGTAGCGCGGTGCGCTCTTACCGCACCCTTTCACCCTTACCTGTGTTCGCGAACGAATCATCGGCGGTCTGCTCTCTGCTGCACTGGCCGTAGGCTTTCGCCCCCCAGGTGTTACCTGGCACTCTACCCTATGGAGCCCGGACTTTCCTCTGTGTTGCACCCCGCTGAACGCAAGCGATCATTAGAGAGATCAACACAGCGACTGCCTGGTCAACTCGGGCGCGATGATAGCACAGCTATTGGATTATCACGCCCTTAAAGATCCATCGAAATTGCCAGTGTCGCTCGAGACTGTAACCCTACTCTTTTAGCAGAGGATGATCGGATGGCAATTGACGAGAGATCCACAGTGCCAGCTTATGCCGCATATTGGGATCGCTGATATTGTCTTTGGCCAGTGGCTGAATTAGCTTATCTTGCACCAATACCTTGTAGATAAACTCAACCTTGAGCTTGACCGCATCCGTCTCTTCAATCTCGCCGTAGGCACGCTTCTTGGCATATACCGCACCAACTTGAAGTGCCTTCTTAAACAACTCTGCTTCATTGGGTAGCTTTGACATCGCACAGCCTCCTAGCTATCTGATTTAGCCTGTAAAAATTCAGTCTGCAAACGTCCGCGCATTGCGGAAAATACGCATCCACGCGCCATCTTCACCCCAGTCATCCGGGTGCCAAGAATTCTGCACTGTGCGGTAAACGCGCTCCGGATGCGGCATCATCAGCGTCGCACGACCATCACTACTGGAAACACCGGTAATGCCATCCGGCGAACCATTTGGATTGGCTGGGTAGCTCGCCGCTACTTCAGCTTGATTATTGAGGAACCGCATCGCCACCTGATCGCTCGCCAGCAATCGATCCATCGCCTTTTGTGACGAAAACTCGGCGCGACCCTCACCATGAGAAATGGCGATCGGCATATAGGAGCCTGCCATACCCTGCAAGAAGATCGACGGCGACTCCTCGACCCGAACCAGCGAGAAACGCGCCTCAAACTGCTCCGAGAGATTGCGCACAAAGCGCGGCCACAACTCGGCGCCAGGAATCAATGTCTTGAGGTTACTGAGCATCTGGCAACCATTACAAACGCCGAGACTAAAGCTGTCAGACCGGTGGAAGAATGTCTGAAACTGATCGCGGATCTGTTCATTAAACAGCACCGTTTTAGCCCAGCCTTCGCCAGCGCCAAGCACATCACCATAGGAGAAACCACCACAGGCAATCACACCAGCGAAGTCACTCAGCACACGGCGCCCGGCAAGCAGGTCACTCATATGCACATCGACCGCATCAAAACCGGCGCGGGTAAATGCGGCGGCCATTTCGAGGTGACTGTTAACACCCTGTTCACGCAGTATGGCGACCGACGGCCTGACCCCAGACTGGATATAAGGCGCAGCAATATCGTCGTCGCGATCGTAAGTAAGGTGCACGGATAGGCCTGGATCATCCTGCTCGTCTGCACTAAATTCCTCCCAGGCACAGTCGGCATTGTCGCGCAGCGCGGCCATACGGTAAGAGGTTTCGCTCCAGGTACGCTGCAGATCAACCCGTGGTCGATTAAACAGAGGACGTTTTTTATTGATGATCTCAACGCTCTGATGATTATTCAAACCACCGAGCAGATGGACGTCAACGCCAGCGTCGCTAAACCGCTCAGCAACGCCATTGGCATGCTCTGCCGACACCTGAATAACGGCGCCAAGTTCTTCATTGAACAGCGCAGCAATTGGATCTTGACCCAAGGTAAAGACATCCACCGAGATGCCCACGCGCCCGGCAAATGACATTTCAACCAAAGTTGCCAGTAGGCCGCCGTCGGAGCGATCGTGGTAAGCAAGAATTTCTCCCTGCTCAAGGGAAATCTGCATAGCGTCAAAAAAACCTTTCAGCAGCGCAGGATTATCTAAGTCCGGCGCGGTATCGCCCATTTGTTTATTGACTTGCGCCAGAATCGAGCCGCCCATGCGCATGGCACCGGCACCCAGATCAAGCAGCAACAGCTGAGTCTCGCCACAGTCAGTGCGCAACTCTGGGGTCACCGTTTTGCGCACATCGAGCACTGGGGAGAAGGCAGTGATGATCAGCGACATCGGCGACGTCACCGACTTGTCTTCACCCTCTTCAGTCCAGGTGGTGCGCATGGACATAGAGTCCTTGCCGACCGGAATGGTGATGCCCAGTGCAGGACATAGCTCCATGCCCACCGCCTGTACCGTGCGATAAAGCTTTTCGTCTTCTCCCGGGTGACCAGCCGCACTCATCCAGTTGGCTGACAGTTTGATATCTTTGATATCGCCAATGCGCGCGGCGGCGATATTGGTGATGGCTTCACCAATCGCCATGCGTCCTGACGCCGGCGCATTAATCAGCGCCAACGGGGTGCGCTCTCCCATCGCCATCGCTTCACCGGCAGTACTGTCGTAGGTGACGGTGGTCACCGCGCAGTCTGCTACGGGAATCTGCCAGGGGCCAACCATCTGGTCGCGTGCAACCATGCCGCCAACACTGCGATCGCCGATGGTAATTAGGTATTTTTTACTCGCCACGGTCGGGTGACGCAGCACCTGAAAGACCGCATCATCAATATTCAGCTTGGCCGTCGCAAACGGTTTGCACTGGGCTTGCTGACGCTCTGCAATGCGGTGCATCTTGGGCGCCTTGCCAAACAACACAGACATCGGCAAATCGACGGGATCATTTTTGAAATAACTGTCACTGACAGTAATGGTTTTATCTTCGATGGCTTCGCCGACCACGGCTACAGGGCAGCGTTCACGGTGACAAATTTCCAGAAAACGGGTCAGATCGCGAGGCTGGATGGCCAGCACATAGCGCTCCTGTGCTTCGTTGCACCAGATTTCCACCGGCGCCATGCCCGGCTCATCGTTGGGCACCTTGCGCAACTGAAAATGACCACCAGTACCGCCGTCTTTGACCAGCTCGGGCAATGCATTGGAGAGCCCGCCGGCACCGACATCGTGAATAAAGGCGATCGGGTTGTTGTCGCCCTGCTGCCAGCACTGATCAATCACTTCCTGACAGCGCCGCTCGATCTCCGGATTTTGTCGCTGCACCGAGGCAAAATCGAGATCGGCTGAACTGGAACCCGTGGCCATGGATGACGCCGCACCGCCGCCGAGACCAATCAACATAGCCGGACCACCCAGCACGACTAATTGAGCGCCAGGCTCAAACTCGGGTTTGTCGATATGCTCTGCGCGAATATTGCCATAACCGCCGGCGATCATAATCGGCTTATGGTAGCCGCGACGCTGGTTGTCGAAGTCCACTTCAAAGGTACGCAGGTAACCGCAGATATTGGGGCGACCAAATTCGTTATTAAACGCGGCACCACCGATTGGGCCCTCGAGCATAATATCGAGTGCGGAGACAATCCGCTCCGGCTTGCCATAATCCTCTTCCCAGGATTGCTTGTAGTTGGGAATATTGAGATTAGAGACGGTAAAGCCCACCAGACCCACTTTTGGTTTCGAGCCTCGTCCGACTGCGCCCTCATCGCGGATCTCGCCACCAGAACCAGTACCGGCCCCGGAATAGGGGGAGATAGCGGTTGGATGATTATGGGTTTCAACCTTCATCAACAGGTGCACCGGCTCCTGGCTGTAACCATAGAGCTTGGTCGCCGGATCCGGGTAGAAACGCCCACCGTCGCTGCCAGCAACCACGGCGGCGTTATCCGAATAGGCGGAGAGCACGTTTTCACCATTGACCTTGTAGGTGTTGCGAATCATGCCAAACAGGGAGTGCTCTTGCTCTTCACCATCGAGGGTCCAACTGGCATTAAAAATCTTGTGTCGGCAGTGTTCTGAGTTGGCCTGGGCAAACATCATTAACTCGACATCGGTAGGGTTGCGTTTGAGACCATTAAAGCTGTCGACCAGATAGTCTATTTCATCCTCAGCGAGCGCCAGACCGAGTTCTAAATTAGCTTTGCGCAGCGCGTCAACACCGCCACCCAGAGTATCGACACTGGTGACAGGCGCTGGCTCGTGGTGAGCGAACAATATCTCAGCCTGGTGTAGATCATCGAGCACAGTCTCTACCATGCGATCGTGCAACTCTGCACCGAGCTCCGCCAACTGCTGGTCACTGAGATTGTCTTCGGCGTGAACATAGTAAGCCGTGCCGCGCTCGACTCGGATTATCTGCTGCAGTCCGCAGTTGTGCGCAATATCGGTTGCCTTGCTCGACCACGGCGAAATAGTCCCAGGTCTTGGCACCACCAAAATCAACTGCCCTTTGGTGGCAGTCTTATCCTCGCGCGGGCCGTAGGTGAGCAGCGCATTAAGCGTCTCCAGCGCATCGGCAGTCAACGCGCCATTGATGTCTGCGAAGTGAACATATTCCGCATATACTGATACCGTGGATGGCACAATATTTTGCAGGAGTGAAAGAAGCTTTTTACGTCGAAACGCAGACAGAGAAGGTGCGCCGTTGAGGATCATCATAGAGACAGTGCTCGCAAAACGTTCAATTTAGAGAGCGCGCTATTCTAGCTGAAAAATCTGTCGGTAGGCAGATTGAATTGAGGAAACCTTAAACAAATCGTTGCGCGGGAGACATGGGCAGAAAAATGACTCTAAATGCCTTAAACTCGACAATCATTGGCGCTCAGGTGAGGGGACTTTGAACAGATTTTCTAACCGGGTTGGACGCACGGCCAAGCGCATTATTCTGGCGTTTGTGGCCGCCCTGTTTCTGTTCTATTTTACCAGCGCTGCGCGCATAAACGACCTCGAAAAAATTCAACAACGCGGCATATTACAGGTGCTGACTGTCGATGGTCCTACCACCTATTATGAAGACGGCAAAGGCAAAAGTGGCTTTGAGTACCTGCTCGCCAAAGCCTTTGCCGATAGTCTCGGCGTCGAATTAGTCATGCTGTCAAAACCGACCTTGCGAACAATGCTGCTCTCGGTGGGCGGCCCCAATGGTGACTTCGCCGCAGGCAATATCACTGTGACGGCAAGCCGCAGCGAGCAGCTCAACTTTACCGTCCCCTACATGCAAGTGACCCAACATCTAGTTTACCGGCGTGGCTCTACTCGCCCACGAGCACTCAATGAGCTGGATGGCGACCTACTGGTGGTAAAGGGCTCTTCACACAGCGAGCAACTCAACTACTGGGCCGAACAGTATCCTCAGTTAAGCTGGCGCGAGGAGGATAATGCCGAGATGAGCGAGCTGTTGCGCATGGTGCACGATAAGGAAATTGACTACACCGTTGTCGACTCGCTGGCTTATCTGGTCAGTCGACATATCTATCCACAGGTGCGCCGCGCCATTGATATTTCAGAGCCTCAAGCGATCGCCTGGGCATTTCCCAGCCATGGTGACGGCACTGTGTTGGCGGCCGCCAACCAGTTCCTTCGCGATTACAATAACAGCGGTAAATTGACCGCGTTAAAAGATGAGCTACTGGCCCAGGCCGACAATTTCAGCGTTGCTGGCTCTCAGCGCTTTGGCGAGTTGGTGGCTAAAAGACTGCCGACCTATGAAGCTCTATTCAAAGATGTTGCGCGACAATTTGGCCTCGACTGGCATTTACTGGCTGCCGTCGCTTACCAAGAATCCCATTGGAATCCCAAAGCGCGATCACCTACCGGCGTGCGTGGATTGATGATGCTGACATTAAACACCGCGCGGGAAATGGCGATTAAAAACCGTCTCGACCCACTGCAAAGCCTGATGGGAGGAGCTGCCTATCTTAGCAAGCTGCGCGCGCGCCTTCCGCAGCAGATCAATGAACCAGACAGAACGCTGTTTGCTCTGGCAGCTTACAATGTCGGCTTCGGCCATTTAGAGGATGCGCGCATTCTAACTCAGCGCAATGGACAGGATCCGAACCTGTGGGAGCATGTTCGACAACAGCTGCCAAAATTAAGCAATAAGCAATATTATCTAACCCTCAAATATGGTTTCGCACGCGGCAGCGAGCCGGTCATCTATGTGGATAATATTCAGTACTACAGACGTTATCTGGAACTTCACGATCTATCTCAGCAGCGTGAACTGCAAAGCGCGGAAGACCTTCCCAGCCAAAATGAATGGCAAGACGCAACCCCTCCATCACTCTAACACTTTTCTTTTGCTCGCTTGGCACGAAAGAAGCGGCTAATAATCGCTCCGCACTCCTCCGCCAAGACGCCGCCTTGCCAGTCTATGGAATGATTGTAATGCGATTCATCCATCAGTCGTAGCTGGCTTTCCAGCGCACCGGCGCGCGGTTCTTTAGCGCCAAACACAATCTTGTCAATTCTAGCGTGCACCATCGCCCCGACGCACATCGTGCAGGGCTCAATAGTGACGTAGAGATCACAGCCACTCAGACGATAATTGCCCAACCGTTGCGCTGCGCTGCGCATGGCGATAATTTCTGCATGACCTGTGGGGTCACAGCTACTGATCGGCTGGTTGTAACCCTCACCAATCACCGCACCGTCTTTAACCACCAAGGCGCCAACCGGCACCTCTCCAACCGCCGCAGCTTGCTCGGCAAGCGCGAATGCACGGCGCATAAACTCTTCATCTAAAGACACATCATCACCTTTGCCTGAAACTGACTATTTACCCAAGCACTAATCGCGTAAACTCGCGATCATTAACGCTGCAGTTAAGTGTACGTACTTGAAATAGACGGACCAAAAATAATCTCAATGCCCAAGTCCATACCCACGTCCGAGAGCGGTTCCAATTCAACGTTCAAGTCGACAGCCGACCTCTCACTGTGTTCTCCGCAACCGATCAGCATTACGCCTGATTGGAAGCTGCAATTAAGTCAGGCGGTCAGCTCCATCGATGAATTACTGGCATGCGTCAATCTTAGCACCAAGCAACTCAGCATCAGTCAGCAGGCATCAAACGAGTTTGCCCTGAAAGTACCGAAGCCCTTTATCGCGCGCATGCAACCCGGTGACCCCAAAGATCCGCTGCTACTTCAGGTGCTGCCAGTTGTCGCAGAAACGCTCGCGGCCGATGGCTACAACCACGACCCCCTCGAAGAGAGCCATCACAACCCGATTGCCGGCATTGTACATAAATATGCTAATCGACTGCTGCTGGTGATTAGCCCTGCCTGCGCCATTAACTGTCGCTACTGTTTTCGTCGCCACTTCCCCTACGATGAAAACCGTCAAAGCAGAGCGCAGTGGCAGAGTGCACTGGACTATATTCGCGCCGATAACAATATTAATGAAGTAATCTATAGCGGCGGCGATCCCCTCGCTGCCAACGATAACTTTCTCGCTTGGCTGACACAACAAATTGCCGATATAGCCCATGTTAAACGACTGCGCATTCACACCAGGCTGCCGGTGGTGATTCCTGCACGAGTCGATCAGGCACTATTAAACTGGGCCACGGCAACAAGGCTAAAAGTGATTGTTGTGCTACATATTAACCACGCCAATGAAATTGATGCAGAGGTGGTGACCGCGATTGAGAAATTATTAGATGCTGGCATACAGGTGTTAAATCAATCCGTGCTACTGCAAGGCGTCAACGATAGTGCAACGACACTGGCGGAACTAAGCGAAGCACTGTTTGACTGCGGCGTAATGCCTTATTACCTTCACCTCTGCGACCCAGTTGCCGGGGCACAGCACTTTGATCTCGACGAGGCAGTCGCACGGCAAATCTACACACAATTACAGGCCCTGCTGCCGGGCTTTCTGCTACCCAAGTTGGTGCGCGAAATTCCCGGCAGCAGATCAAAAACAATTATTACCTAGTCAATACGCAGACTAAAGGTAACGAAACGGACAGTAAGTTAACTCGATTTTTGTCTCTTACAGTCGGCAGAGTGCGCAGATCTTGTTTCCCGCAGGATCACGCAGATACGCCAGATACATGTCGCCCATATCACCGCCGCTGCGGATTCCAGGCGCATCTTCACAGTCAGTGCCGCCATTCGCTAAACCGGCCGCATGCCAAGCATCGCCCTGCTCTGGACCCGTGACATTAAACCCGATGGTACTACCATTGCCGTGCCCAGCCGGCTGCCCATCAATCGGTACACTGAGGGCAAAAATACCGCTCTCACTCATATAAAAGCAGCGACCCTTGGGGTCGATAGTTCCGGGGGCATAGCCCAACGTACCTAAAATGGCATCGTAAAACGTCTTTGACTCGTCGATATTGTTAGCGCCGAGCATAATATGGCTGAACATAGTTATTTCCTCTAAAGATCAAGATTGTATTTATCATAACAAGGCCTAGCTGCAACCCAAGGTTTGTTGGCAGGGTTGCAATCTGGTCTTGAAGTGATAAGAAAGCTCAACGATTATTGGTTGTTGAGGACGTTACGATACTAAATTTTATGTGCGCAGACACATCTATTTCTAATACGCCACACACTGCCAGAGTAAGAGATATTGAAACTTGAACAATAGTTTATGATGAACAGGCAATCCCCCATTAATAACCAACGTTAATTTGTGGGGGGATTACCCAGTCTTTACAAGTCTTTTATCGGCCGGAAATGGTTAGAAAGGATGATTGCTAACCAAAGTGGGGCCCCAATAACTCAGGACCTCAGAGGCTTGAATACGCTTTGATATTAGGCTCTTTCGGCAGAATCAGCTAAAGTCTTATTTAACCAGCGTACTTGCACAATGATGCCAACTACAAAGATCAGCAAAA
>JAFMBY010000078.1 GCA_017858135.1 Porticoccaceae bacterium
CGTCGTCGAGAATCATATTGGCATTCCAGGGCACGCCATCTTTCAATACTTGCTGCTCGAGGCACCACTCATATTCTTCTTCAGTCTCACCCTTCCAGGCAAACACTGGCGTGCCGTTTGCGGCAACGGCTGCAGCAGCATGGTCTTGAGTTGAGAAGATATTGCACGATGTCCAACGCACCTCGGCACCCAGTGATTCAAGGGTTTCAATCAGCACGGCGGTTTGAATGGTCATATGAATACAGCCGAGGATGCGCGCTCCGGCCAATGGTTGCTCTGCGCGATATTTTTCGCGCAGTGCCATCAGTGCTGGCATTTCAGATTCGGCGATCGAAATCTCTTTTTTGCCCCATTCTGCGAGGGAGATGTCGGCGACCTTATAATCGCTAAATGCATTTATTGCTGCTGTCATGGTAATTTGCCTTGTTAAATAAATTAATTTTGTCTAAAGGTTTGCTGTTTGAGCCCTTTACTTAAAGCGCTTTTTTCAACGCCGCGGCTCGATCGGTTTTTTCCCAAGTAAAGTTTTCCTCTTCGCGTCCAAAATGGCCGTAAGATGCGGTCGGTTGATAGATCGGGCGGCGCAGGTCGAGCATCTCGATCAAACCGCGAGGGCGCAGATCAAAGTTCTCGCGGACCAGAGCGACAATCGCATCATCAGAGAGCTTACCAGTACCAAAGGTATTGACGCTGATAGAGGTGGGTTCAGACACGCCAATAGCATAGGAGACCTGAATTTCGCAGCGATCGGCGAGGCCAGCGGCGACAATATTTTTTGCCACATAGCGTCCCGCATAGGCGGCAGAGCGATCGACCTTGGTGGGATCCTTGCCGGAGAATGCGCCGCCACCGTGGTGCGCCATACCACCGTAGGTGTCGACAATAATCTTGCGTCCAGTCAGACCACAGTCACCCATGGGGCCGCCAATAATAAATTGGCCAGTAGGGTTGATATGATATTGCGTGCCGGCGTGCAGCCACTCTTCAGGTAGCACATGGTTGATAATTTCTTCGCGAACCGCTTCCTGGAGATCAGCTAGAGCGATATTTGGCGCATGTTGAGTCGATACCACCACCGCATCAATAGCCACTGGCTTACCATTTTCATATCTAAGGGTCACCTGACTCTTGGCATCCGGGCGCAGCCAGGGCAGCACCCCATTCTTGCGCAACTGTGCCTGACGCTCCATCAGTCTGTGGGCATAGTAGATTGGCGCAGGCATCAACACATCGGTCTCGTTGCTGGCATAACCAAACATCAGGCCCTGATCGCCGGCACCGATATCTTTATTTTCGGCTTCGTCGACACCCTGAGCAATATCATTCGACTGCTTACCAATCGCATTGAGCACCGCACAGGACTCGCCATCAAAGCCGACATCAGAACTGTCGTAGCCAATACCGGTAATTACATCGCGAACAATCTGCTCGAGATCGACATAGGTATCGGTGCGAACTTCACCGGCAATAACGGCCATGCCAGTTTTGACCATAGTCTCTACCGCGACACGGGAGTGCGGATCATCTTTTAAAATCGCATCCAAAACCGCATCAGAAATCTGATCGGCCATTTTATCGGGATGGCCCTCAGAGACTGATTCCGAGGTAAAAATATTGTAGTTAGACATAAGAGTTCCTGTTGTGTGTATATTAGTTGTTGCTAGAAGATTGTTTGACAAACTGTCGCAGCTGAATCCGAAAGCCGTTGCGCTGGGCAAGGTAGAGGCTATTGCCTTCTTCCAGTCCGGCACTTGCGGCCCAGCGGGTCAGCTCCTGTGGCTCGAAGCCGAGCCACAAATCACCGCAGGCCTGTTGAACCCACTCCTGATCGTGGGCACAGAGATCGGTGATTAGCAGCACACCGCCATCATTTAACAGCTGTGCACAGTCGCTGATAATCTCGCCTGGTGTCGCGTTGTGATGAAGAACCATATTCAGGGAAATGCAATCACTGCGCAGTTTTTCACTGAGCGCCAGACTGGTATCCCCGAGTTTAAACTCGATATTGTCTAGCTTTTGGCTGCTTGCTCTGCTGCGGCACTGCTCGAGCATCTCTGCCGAGTTATCCAGTGCGATTACCTGATTGAACGCCGCCGACAACGTACCGAGAAACTGACCATAACCGGGGCCGATTTCCAATGCAGATTGCCGCGACGTAATACTGCTATCGAGGAAGTGTTCGACACTGTCACCATAGTCTGCCCAGCTGGCGATCAAATCCTGATTTTCCTCAAAGCGCGCCGCGTTCTGATTAAAGAACGCCACGGATGCTGCCGAACGCTCGGTATTAATGGACTCCAAGCGCGTGCGCAGAGCAGGGTCTAGCGCGGCATCATCGATGGTTTGAAATAGCACATGTTGCAGCGCTTGTAGATCGGTATCTGGATGACTCTCATTGCGGCGATAAAAAATTGTCGTGCCCTCACGGCGGGTTGCCACCAGTCCGGCATTGGCGAGAATCTTGAGGTGATGACTCATCGCCGATTGGCGTATATCAAAAACCTGGCAGAGTTCCAACACACCGTAAGCGTTTTGTTGCAACACTTTTAAAACCTGCATGCGCAGAGGATCGCCCGCCGCTTTGCACAGCGCCGTAATCGCCCCGGTGTCTGTAGCAGATCTCGGTTGGCTGTCAAAATGGCTGAGGTTGTTCATGGGCGGGACTTTAGCACAGTGATTTTTATATATCAAAATATTTTTATATAGCTTGAGACGCCTGTCTATCTCATTCAGTGCCTCCTAGAAAGGGCCAAATACGCTGGAACTATAGTAGATATCAGTTTACTGATAACCCTGCCTGAGAGACAATGCGCGGCTTAAATTATTGCTATCAGGAGTGATGATCCATGGCCTCACGTAGAGACCTTGCAAACGCTGTTCGTGCCCTCAGTATGGATGCTGTTCAACAGGCTAATAGTGGCCATCCAGGTGCCCCAATGGGCATGGCCGATATTGCCGAAGTTCTCTGGAATGACTATTTGAGTCACAATCCAGCCGATCCAACTTGGGTCAACAGAGACCGCTTTGTGCTCTCTAATGGTCACGGTTCAATGCTGCTCTACTCGCTGTTGCACCTCACAGGCTATGAATTGCCGATCGAGGAAATTAAAAATTTCCGACAGCTGCACTCGAAAACTCCAGGTCATCCTGAATACGGTTATGCACCCGGCGTTGAAACCACCACTGGTCCGCTCGGGCAGGGTGTCAGCAATGCGGTTGGTATGGCGCTGGCCGAAAAAGTTCTCGCCGCGCAGTTTAACCGTCCTGGCCACGCTATTGTCGACCATCAAACCTACACCTTCCTCGGGGATGGTTGTTTGATGGAGGGCATTTCGCACGAGGTCTGCTCTTTGGCCGGCACCTTAAAGCTCGGCAAGCTAACCGCTTTTTACGATGACAATGGCATCTCTATCGATGGTGAGGTTGAAGGCTGGTTTAGTGATGACACCCCGGCGCGTTTTGAGGCCTATGGCTGGCATGTGATTGCCAATGTCGATGGTCACGACAGCGACGCCATCAAAGCGGCGATTGAAGCAGCTCATGCCGAGACCGGCAAACCAACACTGATCTGCTGCAAAACGATTATTGGCTTTGGTTCACCGAACAAGCAGGGCAAAGAAGATTGTCACGGTGCGGCACTGGGCGTTGACGAAGTTGCACTGACTCGCGCAGCACTTGGCTGGGACCATGGACCCTTTGAGATTCCCGACGAGCATTACGCTGGCTGGAATGGCATTGAAAAAGGCACTGCGGCCCAGACTGCCTGGGCTAGTCAGCTTGAAGAATACCGCGCTGAGTTTCCAGAGCTAGCTGCAGAGTTTGAACGCCGTACTCGCGGTGATCTGCCGGAAGGCTTTAATGCTCAGGCTGATGCCTATATTCAGCAATGCCAGGAGAAAATGGAAAAGGTTGCCTCGCGTAAAGCCTCACAAAACTGCCTCAATACCTACGGCCCAATGTTACCAGAACTGCTTGGCGGTTCGGCGGATCTAGCCGGTTCCAACCTGACCCTCTGGTCTGGATCAAAGGATATCAGCGGCGACAATGCCGATGGCAACTACATCTATTATGGTGTGCGCGAATTTGGTATGAGCGCGATGATGAACGGCATCGCCCTTCACGGCGGCTTCGTCAACTACGGTGCTACTTTCCTAATGTTTATGGAATATGCCCGCAATGCCGTGCGCATGTCAGCACTGATGGGTCTGCAGAGCATCTTTGTCTACACTCATGACTCGATTGGTCTCGGTGAAGATGGCCCAACGCACCAGCCAGTCGAGCAATTGAGCGCGCTTCGCTCGACACCCAACCTGCATACCTGGCGTCCCTGTGACACGGTGGAATCCGCGGTGTGTTGGAAGAGTGCGATCCAACGTCGCGACGGACCTAGTGCGTTGGTCTTCAGCCGTCAGGGATTGGCGCCGATGCCACGCAGCCCCCAGCAAGTTGCTGATATTGAGCGCGGTGGCTATATCCTCCGCGATTGTGCAGCGCCTAAGGCGATTGTGATTGCTACAGGTTCAGAAGTTGAACTGGCCATGACCGCGGCGGAACAGCTTGCTGCGCAGGGCACAGAGGTACGCGTTGTCTCCATGCCCTGTGCCGAGATTTTCTCTGCTCAGGACTCCAGCTATCGCGAAGCGGTATTGCCTGCAGCGATCAGAGCCCGTGTTGCGGTCGAAGCGCTGCATGCTGACTACTGGTACAAGTTTGTCGGTCTCGATGGTCGCGTGGTCGGTATGACAAGCTTTGGTGAATCCGCACCTGGCGGCGAACTGATGCAAGAATTCGGTTTCACGGTTGATAACGTGCTTGCCAATATTGTTGAGGCCATTGGCTAATGCTGCGCATAGCCATTAATGGCTATGGCCGCATCGGCCGTTCAGTGTTGCGCGCGCTCTATGAATCAGAGGCGCGCAATAGCGTTCAAATCGTCGCGATCAATGAACTCGCAGACACCAAGACCATCGCCCATCTCACTCGTTACGACTCAACCCATGGTCGTTTCCCCGGTACTGTATCCGCGACCGAAAACCAGTTGACCATCAATGGCGACACTATCAGCATTGTTCACCAACAGAATCTTGATCAGCTACCCTGGGCAGAACTGAGGGTAGACGTGGTGCTCGAATGCAGCGGCACCTTTTCTGACCGCGCCACTGCCGAGCAACATCTCGCCAGCGGTGCCAAGCGCGTGCTGTTCTCGCAACCAGCGGAATCCAGTGTCGACGCCACCATTGTCTACGGTATCAATCAGCATATTCTCACTGGTCACGAGACGATTATCTCCAGCGCATCCTGCTCGACAAACTGTGTCGTGCCGGTAATCAAGGTGCTCCACGATCAGTTTGGCGTCGACGGCGGCGTTATCACCACTATCCACTCAGCGATGAACGATCAGCCGGTAATCGATGCCTATCACAACACCGATTTGCGCAAAACTCGCGCCGCGATGCAATCCATTATTCCGGTCGACACCGGCCTAGCCCTAGGCATTGACCGCTTGCTGCCTGAGCTGACCGGACGCTTTGAAGCGCAAGCTATGCGCGTACCCACAGTCAATGTCTCAGCGATTGATCTCTCTGTGATGTTAAATAGCGCTGTTGACACGGTGCAAATTAATGCCGCACTCGAACAAGCCTCGCTTGGCTCTCTGCTTGGTGTGCTGGGCTATACTGAAGAGCCGCTGGCCTCCTGTGACTTCAATCATGACCCTCGCAGCGGCGTAGTCGACGCCAGCCAAACCAGAGTTAGCCAGGCCAAATTGGTCAAAGTATTGATCTGGTTCGACAACGAATGGGGCTATGCTAATAGAATGATTGATACCCTGCTGCACTGGTGTTCAGCAGACCTATATTCCCGACCATAATTAATCACTGAAGGGCTAATATGACTGTCAAGTTAATGACCGAGCTGGATCTTGCCAGTAAACGAGTGCTTATTCGCGAAGACCTCAATGTTCCTATCAAAGACGGTCAGATCACCAGCGATGCCCGTCTCAAAGCCGCATTGCCGACCATTCAACAAGCGGTTAAGGCCGGCGCCAAAGTCATAGTCATGTCGCACCTTGGTCGACCCAGTGAAGGCGAGTACAACCTTCAGTTCAGTATGGAGCCGGTGGCGAAATATCTCAGTGGTTTGCTCGGTCAGGCAGTCAAACTTGAACAGAGTTGGACCAACGGCATTGAGATGAATGATGGCGATGTCGTCATGCTGGAAAATGTGCGTTTTAACCCGGGCGAGAAAAAGAACGATGACACCCTTGCCAAAGCCTATGCCAAGCTCTGCGATATCTTTGTTATGGATGCCTTTGGCACTGCGCACCGCGCCCAGGCCTCGACTCATGGCGTCGCCAAATTTGCACCCGTCGCTTGCGCGGGACCGCTGCTGGCGAATGAATTAAACGCTCTGCAAAAAGCATTGGCGGCACCCACTCCGCCGGTTGCGGCAATTGTTGGCGGCTCCAAAGTGTCGACCAAGTTAATGGTCCTCGAGACCCTTTCAGAGCGAGTCGACCAGTTGATTGTTGGCGGTGGAATTGCCAATACCTTTTTGGCGGCTGCCGGCAAGCCGGTCGGTAAATCGCTGTATGAAGCAGACCTGATTCCCGCTGCGCAGGCGCTGATGGAAAAAGTCAGCATTCCTCTGCCGACTGATGTGGTGGTCGGCAAAGTCTTCTCCGAGACCGCCGAAGCCACCGTCAAGTCCGTTGACGACGTCGCCGAGGACGATATGATTTTTGATATAGGCCCCGACTCGTCGGCCAAGTTGGCTGAGCTTTTACAGTCTATGGGTACGATTATCTGGAATGGCCCGGTTGGCGTTTTTGAGTTTGATCAATTTGGTGAGGGCACCAGGACCTTATCCTTAGCCATCGCTAAGAGCCATGCATTCTCCATCGCAGGTGGTGGCGATACATTAGCCGCAGTCGACAAATACGATATCGCTGACCAAGTCTCCTATATTTCCACAGGGGGTGGCGCGTTTCTTGAATATGTCGAAGGTAAAGAACTTCCCGCTGTGGCGATTCTCGAACAGCGCGCAAACGACTAAAGCATTTTATTAAGGGCACTAATAAAGACATTAATAAAGGAAGAGTATCATGGCACTAATATCATTAAGACAGATGTTGGACCACGCCGCCGAGCATGATTACGGCGTTCCGGCGTTCAACGTAAACAACCTCGAGCAAATGCGCGCTATTATGCTCGCCGCCGATCAGACAGACAGTCCAGTGATCGTCCAGGCCTCCGCCGGGGCGCGAAAATATGCCGGCGCACCGTTTCTGCGTCATCTCATTCTCGCCGCCATCGAAGAGTGGCCGCATATTCCAGTGTGCATGCACCAAGACCATGGTACCAGCCCCGCAGTATGCCAGCGCTCGATCCAGCTCGGGTTTAGTTCGGTGATGATGGATGGCTCGCTCGAGGAAGATGGCAAAACCCCATCCAGTTACGACTATAACGTTGCGGTCACTAAGCGCGCCGTCGAGATGGCCCACGCCTGTGGCGTCTCTGTTGAAGGCGAGCTCGGTTGTCTCGGATCGCTGGAAACCGGTGAAGCCGGTGAAGAGGACGGCCTAGGTGCAGAGGGTAAACTAACCCTCGAGCAAATGCTCACAGACCCAGAAGAAGCGGCTGACTTTGTCGCCAAAACCGGCGTCGACGCCCTCGCCATTGCCTGCGGAACCTCACATGGCGCCTACAAATTCAGTCGCCCACCGACCGGCGATATTCTCGCCATCGACCGTATCAAAGAGATCAACCGCCGTATTCCCGACACTCATCTGGTGATGCATGGCTCATCCTCCGTGCCCCAGGAGTGGCTAAAAATTATCAATCAATATGGCGGCGAAATTCCTGAAACCTACGGCGTGCCCGTCGAGCAAATCTGCGAAGGCATCAAACATGGTGTGCGCAAAGTCAATATCGACACCGACCTGCGTCTGGCCTCAACCGGCGCAGTGCGTCGCTTCCTCGCCGAAAATCCAGCTGCCTTTGACCCACGCGCGTATCTCAAAGAAACCACCAACGCGATGAAAGATATTGCCGCGGCACGCTATGAAGCCTTTGGCACCGCCGGCAATGCCGCGAAAATAAAAGCCATAAGTTTGGATGCGATGACCGAACGCTATCTGAGCGGCGAGTTGGATCCGAAAATTAACTGATAGATCCGATAAATGGTTAATTGAAAAGGGCGCTTCGGCGCCCTTTTTTGTGGCTCGGTAACTAGGCTGAGAACAATCCAATAAGTGGTCTACAGTAATAGCAGTAGCAAAAACTGATAAGAGGAAAATCATTATGACACTGGATAAGTTGATTGATCTATTGCTGCAAAAGGGTTTTACCGTCGTTACAGGTGCGGTTGGCTTAAAGCTGATCGTCGTGGACGCAGTCATCGGTGGCGACAATAAGATAGAAATTTTGGCGATTGGTGCGCTGTTACTTTCAGTTGCTACAGTGGTTTCCTATTTGGTCTGGAAAACTCGTGTTTCGATCAAACAGCAAAAAAGTATTATTGCAGACCAGACTCTAAACGATGCACTATCAGACAATCCTTAATCAATAATCTGGTTTTAATCTGTTATCGCTTTCGGGATAGTTATTAATCCTAATCTATCGGTATAATCTGCCTCCGCGGCTGATCTTGCAGCATGCCCTTTTCTTAACAGGATTATCTAATGTCAGAATTCGCTAATGTCAGTGTCAGCAAAGAAGCCAATGTGTATTTCGACGGTCAGGTGACCAGTCGCGCTATCGTGCTTGCCGATGGCACTCAGAAAACACTCGGTGTGATGCTGCCCGGTGAGTATGAATTTGCTACAAAGGTGCAGGAGCTGATGGAAATTACGTCGGGTGAGCTGGAGGTTCTCTTGCCCGGTGCGACCGAGTGGCAGACTTTTGGCGCAGACAGCTCATTTGAGGTACCAGCTGCGGTGACATTTGGCGTCAGAGTTAAAGCGATTACTAACTATGTTTGCTCCTACTTTTCTTAGCCAACAAGCTTCGCCTAGCCTCCAAACACAACCACCGAGTATCACATTGTCGTGACAAATGAGTCCCAGCCCAATAATCCTCTGCACGGTCTTACACTTGAGACGGTGGTTACCCAGCTGGTTGATCACTACGGCTGGCAGTTCCTCGGCGAGACCATCAATATCAACTGTTTTAAGAGTGATCCCTCGATAAAGTCCAGCCTGACGTTTTTGCGCAAGACCCTGTGGGCGCGCGAGAAGGTGGAGAAACTCTACGTCACCACCTTTGTGACCTCGCCGTCTGTGGCGGCAAAGAAGGCTAATCCGTGGACATCTGGGGCTTATAAAAAAGTATAAAGTCCCTTCTTCTGCTCTTCTGCATTCCTTGTAGCCACTCGATACCTTCCTCTTCTAGCTCCTCGCCTAATCGATTTTTATCGCCCTATTGATGAGTGGTTTGTGTTATTCGGCGGAATAGTAAGGGAGGGTTATTTTTTGGGCGTTGTCACGACGCAAGGGTTTACGGACAGGCCCCGACGTTAAGCCTGCGGTACCTTTTTTTGGGGCAATAAAAATAAGGAATATTCTATGCGATTGATCAAGTCTAGCAGTCTGTTGTGTGCTCTTATTTTAAGCGTGTTTAGCTCCTTGCCAAGCTATGCAAATCCGACTACAGCCATTCAGGTGCCGTCCGCCTGGACCAACCAAAGTGGTTCCACCCTGTATATCAGTACTATCGACAGTAATGGACAGATTGGCGGCTCCTATATCAACCGAGCGGCTGGCTATGGATGCCAAAATATAGCTTACCCGGTGACAGGCTGGGCTTATGGCTCGGCGATTACCTTTAATACTCTGTGGAAAAGCGTCGCAGAATCTTGCAATTCAATTACAGCGTGGGCGGGGTTTTTGTATAAAGGTCAAATCAGTACTCTATGGAATTTGACGATTAATGGGTCTTCAAGTACGTCACAAATTATTCAGGGTAGTGATATCTTTCAACAGGTGCAAACGTTGGTTAACAAATCATTAATCTCAAAGAAATAATATTGGCGGCTTAAGCGCTAAGGCGGCGATAGTGAAAGAAATCACCGCCGGGCATTACGCCGCGCGATGAAAAATATGACCGAGCCCTAAAGCCATTGTCGCTGTTATTTGCTACTGTTCTGGCTATGGATTAGAGCGTGATTTCTGCGCGCTAACCGCGAATTGCGAATGGGAAACCAATGGCTGAGACCGGAGAAAATTATTATGCTCACCGCCTACACACTGGTCGTACTTAATATTATTTCAATTATTATCTGTTATCAGATCGCTAAAACCCGTGGCGGCAATACCCGTTTCTGGGGTTGGATGGGGGTACTTTTTGGCCCCTTTGCCATTCCTTTTGCGTTTTACTGCAAAGCAAAAACCGAGAATAAAAAATGAGCGGCGAAACCGATCTGACGAAACTCTTGGCAAGCTTATCACCGAGTCTGAGTGACAAAGACTATGTCTTTTGTACGGTTAAAGACGGCGTCTATGGCGATTTTATTGAGACCAAACCGCTGGCCTCGTTTGTCGAAAAAGAAGGCCTGACATTGGTGCTGTCAAAGGCCAGTGCAGATGCTGCGGGCCTGATTTATCAGGGCAGTTTTAAATGCATTACGCTAAATGTGCACTCAAGCCTTGAGGCTGTTGGGTTGACCGCAGTCGTGGCCGGTAAGCTGGCTGCGCATAACATTAGTGCCAATGTTATGGCCGCCTATTTTCACGACCATATTTTTGTCGCTGCTGCCGATGCTGACAGAGCATTGGCGCTACTACAGTCAAATAACCTCTAGTATTG
>JAFMBY010000010.1 GCA_017858135.1 Porticoccaceae bacterium
TATTTGGCATTTAGATCAAACAAATTGGCCCGGTGCGCCTCGGGGTTTCTATCGCCAACCGCCTCTTCGGCAATCACAACCTGGTAATTGTGCTGCAACGCATCCACCGCTGATGCACGCACACAGCCGCTCGTAGTTAACCCTGTCACCACCAATGAATCAACACCCAGTGCGGACAATTGCTGATGAAGATCGGTATCGAAAAAGGCACTAGCCCACTGCTTCTCAATTAGAGCTTCGCTATCCAGAGGCGCTAATGCCGGATCAACCTTTACCCAATGGCTATCGGGCTGCAACACATTTAGCGCCGGCACCTTGCGGCGAAAAACCTGTGCCTGCTGTTCATTGTGGTAAACCACTGTAGTGAAAAAAACCGGTAGATCCAACGCTCTGAATGCCTCGAGCAGCTGCCGATTGGCTGCAACCACCTCCGGACAAGCCGTTCCCAAAGGACAGTCTGGATCGGTAAAACCATTGATCATATCGACCAGCAGCAGAGCCGGATTGCCACTCAAGCCAAGCGTATTTTGCTGAAGATTGTTTGATGTCATGCGCATCACTCTTTTTCTTACCATAAAAAAAACGGGCTGTGCTTTCCATAACAAGAAGCACAGCCCGCTATTGATACTACTCGATTTTAGAACCGGTAGTTAAAGTCAATCCCGTAAGAGTCTTTGGCGCCTGGGTGGACAAATGAACCACCGAATTCAGGGGCTGGAATGATCTCTTCAAGATACTTCTCATCGGCGATATTACGACCCCAAACAGTCACACCCCAGTTCTCGCCATCAATAGAGATACGGGCATTGAGCGTGTCATAAGCGTCGCGCTTAGCTTTGCTAAAGTCCTGCGTAATGCTTGCGCCTGGATAGAAAACCTGCCAGATGCTTGGCGTCGCTTCGCCCTGTAATGTATGGAACGCCATTTCACCAACATGCTGCCAATCGAGACGGGCCGTCAGATTGATACCGGAACTCACTTCGGCTTCAAACTGCGCACCGAGATTGTAAGTACGATCTGGCGCCTGTGGTGCATCGTTACCCACCGTTAAAGGGCGATGATCATTGCGCTTTATTTCACTATCCAAAAAGCCTGCACCGCCAAACAATGAGAAGTTCTCTGTCACTACTGCGTTAAAGTCCATTTCAAAACCTTGGATACGCACATCTTCAATAGTGGTGACAACACGCATCAACCCAAATGGGCCAGCGTAGAATTCAAAGAACTGACTGTCTTTGACGTCGGTAGAGAAAAGCGAGGCATTGACGCGCAAGCGATTATCCATAAACTCCATTTTGCTACCTAATTCGACACTGGTAGACACTTCTTTTGCATACTCGTCCTTCACTGACAATTTACCGTCGACCAGCGCACCAGGATTGGTGCCATCGCCATTATCGTTGTACCAGAAGTCGATTAACGCCTCACTGCCAATGGAATTAAAGCCACCACTGCGGAAACCAACACCCCAGCTAGCATAGAGATTAAGATCTTCCGCGGCATTCCAGCTCCAGGTTACCTTTGGCTGAAATTGACTAAAGGTAGCACTTCGATTGGGAATACCATTCGGATTTGCCGCAAACGCGGGGTTGATAGACCCCGTCGAATTGACATTCAAGCCTGAACCCGCTGCGTTGGGCACCTGATTGTTCACATCGCGCTCTTCGCGATCAAAGCGCGCAGCAAAGGCTACTTCCATGTCCTCACTGATATCAAACTCAAGTTGGCCAAACACGGCCATTACCGAGGTATCAAACTGGTCATCAAACAACAGATCAGTTGGGTTAGGGCCAGTGGCAGGGACATAGGCCTGGCGCAAGAAGCCATTGCCTGTGTCGGCACCATAGGCGACTACAACCTGACGCTCAATCTCGGCGGCATAAACACCTGCAATCCAGCTAATTTCGGCATCATCATCTGAGGTTAAGCGGATTTCCAAGCTGGTATCTGACTGATTGCGTTCCTGATACTGATAGCCATCACAAGCTGTCGGCGTATAGGGTCCATAGATACCGGTAAATTCCTGCTCAATCCCCGACGGGAACACACCGAATGGAGAGAAAAACTCACCAAATAAATCAGAGCGTCCCGCACCACCCATAGAGGTGGGCATGTTATTTAAGGTTGCTCGATCAGCCTGACAGGCCGGGGTTAATTCGTAGCCATAGAATGTCGCACTGGTGCCATCGGACAGCAAATACTCTTCCAGGTCACTGTAACTAAGGACTGCACTGACATCGACACCATCGCGATCCCAGTCAGCTTTAACCGAAAACTCACTGGTTTCCTGCTCATTCTCGCCGGGCACATTATTTGAAAAGATAAACTCTTGCTGATTCACGTCGGCAAAGAATGTTGGCCCAAGACCAAAATCATTGGCAAACGCAGGCAGTGCAAACACCGCATTAAAGTTAATCGCACCGCCACTAACTTCACTCATACCAGCACGGAAATCCAGCGACAATTCTTCATTAACATCCCAAATCAAACGCCCGCGAACGGTGGTGTCTTCGAGAAAATCAACCGAGTTAGCGCCAGTGTATGCATTACTGTAATGGCCATCGGTTTCGCGCTGACTGACACTGATACGGCCGAGAACACCATCGGCCAGACCACCACTTAGGGTTAAGCTGGCATTGGTCGAACCATTGTTACCGGCGCCGACTTTAACCTTACCTTCAAATTCTTCATCGGGACGATTGGTGGTGACCAGAATGGCTCCAGCGACCGCATTGCGGCCATAGAGCGCACCCTGAGGACCTTTTAGCACTTCAATCTGGCTGACATCCATCAGCTCTTCGTTAAAGCCGTTAGGATTGGTTACCAACACGCCATCAACCACATAGGCAAAGGTCGATTCCGCGTCACGGGTTGAAACAATACCGCGAATACTGACCTGAGTATCACCGACATTGGCGGAGTCGACCATGGTTACATTGGGCATCAGACTAATAAAGTCAGCCGGGCGCTGGATACCGGCACTCTCAATTTGAGATTCGGTAAATGCGGTGACGGCAATAGGTACTTCTTGCAAGTTTTCTGCCCGCTTTCGTGCAGAGACAACGACTTCTTCAATGGCAATCTCGGCAACAGAGGTTGCGCTGAAGTTTGCCAGCACCGCGATTACGAGTGCTTTTTTTGCATAGGTTATGTTCATACTAACTCCCCAAACTAGGTTTAATGATTGTTGTAATTATGAATTTCAGCTATTTTTTATTACTTTTTACCGCTTATACATTTTAATTTTCTGCCTTATCAACGCTACCGAGCGCCAATAAAAGTCGGCTTAACCGGCGCCGGCAAATGGGTTTCATCTTCACAGCGACTGCGGATTTCTTCCAGGTCACCGCCAAAATTAAACAGTGCATCATTGCTACCGCGTGCGGCGACCAACTCGGCACGAAGCTTGTCGGTGGCGGCCTGGTCAACACTGCCGTCAGCCGCAATCACCACACCATAGCGCTGTGCCCCCTGAACTGACACTAGCCTGCGCGCCACATCCTGACGCACCAACTCAGGATCACGGGCAAAGGGATCACCCCAACCACCGCCACCCCAGGTATTGAAGTAGAGCACATCGCCCGTTTTCACTTTAATACCTTCAACCTTGGCTGGCAGCCATTCTTCAGAGCCATCAACACGAACTAGCCTTTTGGTTGAGCGCAGTCCCGTCTCGCCACCGAGCACACCCCAGGGATAAGTCAGCCAGCGCTCATCGTGAATGCCAATATCGCCATCACACAAGAAGCGATAGGCAACACTTAAGCCATTGCCGCCACGGTGCAAACCGGCGCCACCAGAATCGGCAATGGTTTCGTAGCGCTCAATTCGCAATGGAAAATAGGACTCAATAAATTCATTTGGCACATTAGTAAATCCAGGCCACAGGCTGTGTCCATCCGGGCCGTCACCCACTGGGCGACCGGGAACCCCGCCGAAGCCAATCTGAAATAGCTGGAACCACTCATTACCTTTGCCTTCGCGGCTGTCATAACCAGAGAAGAACAGGTGCGGTGAATCCGAGAAGCCTGCCGCATTCAGCATCATCTCTGGCGCGCCCATACCCAACAGCGCACCGAGCACATCAAAGATGCGACCCAGAGCATGGGTTCGGCCCGACAGTGCCGCCGGATAATTGGGCTTTAACAGCGTGCCCTGAGGAATGCGCACATCCACCAGATCATAGAAACCATCATTAAAGACAATCTGCGGATCAACTACGTTAATAGTGAACGAGCCGAAGAACATTTTGAACATATCTTCGTTAAGGAAGAAGTTTACCGAGCTCTGCGCCTGAGGGTCAGTGCCGGCAAAGTCAAAGATCGCCTTCTCGCCTTCTCGCCACATGGTGCACTTAATTTTGTAGGGGCCCATGCCCATACCGTCATCGCAGATATAGTCTTCGAACTCTCGCGGCTCTTCAGGAATAAACATACCGATAATATGTTTCATGGCGTCATAGTTGCGCTGCAACATAATATCCATAGTCGAGAACAGCACATCATCGCCAAAGCGCACAGCCAACTCAACGCAGCGCTTGGCTGCGGTATTGCAGGCCGCGACTAATGCATTTAGATCAAAACGGTTCCACTGCGGGGTCCGCACATTGTGCAGAATCAGTTCCAGCAGATCGCTCTGCAACACCCCCTTTTTGTACAGCTTGGTGGGCGGAATACGGATGCCTTCCTGGAAGATAGTCGTTGCCTGAATAGGAATTGACCCCGGCACCATGCCGCCATTATCTGACATATGACCAAACATCGCCGACCAGGCTATATGGCGTCCATCTTTAAACACCGGCACCAACACGACCCAATCGGGCAAATGGGAAACCGCCGCATTACACATATAGGGATCGTTAGTAAGGATAATATCCCCCTCTTCGATCTCTTCGTCATAGGCCTCTAAGAACGGCCCGATAAATGAACCGAACTGGCCCACCACCATCTTGCCGTCTTTGTTGGCTATCATTGGAAAGCAGTCACCCTGCTCGCGAATACCCGGAGACATGGCGGTTCTAAACAGCACCGCATCCATTTCTTCGCGCGCATTACGCAGCGCGTTTTCAATAATATCGACTGTTACGCCATCGACATCGACAGCTTTTAAGGGGTCATTATTGGTTTCTAATAGTCTTGCCGTCATGATTACTGACCCCCTTTTGCGACTGAATTCTGTGGATTGATTAGCAGATTGCCGACCGCGTCGACCACGGCAACATAGCCTGGTAGTACCACGGTGGTGGAATCCATCTCGCCGACAATGGCGGGACCGGGAACCTCTAATCCAGTGCTGAGTTTATTGCGATCGTAGATATTCGCCTCGTACCAGTCACCTTCGTAATAGAAACGACTGGTGATAATTTTGCATTGCTCAAGGCTCATACCGGTCTGGCCAATCTGGCGCTCGGCAATCGATTTAGCTCTCGCCTTAGCGACCGCGCGAATCATTAATATCTCGTGGCCATCATCCAATTTGAAGGTAAACAGCTGCTCATGCTCAGCATCAAACTGATCGGTCAACAGGGCAACGCCCTTCTCTTTAAGCTCGGCATCCGTAAAGTCGATGGTGATCTGGAAAGCTTGTCCCGCGTAGCGCAGGTCAGCCTGATAGCTGATCTCATGCTCTGAAGCAGGAATATTGTCTTTTAACAGCGCGTCACCAGCGCGTACCTGCAGCTCGTGAAGGTCTGCCGCCAGCTGCGCATCGCTGAGATCGCTGGCCATGGTCAAATAAGTGCGAGCCGCTTCATCCTGCACCTGAGTGGTGGCGTCACCATAGGCGCAGAGCACGCCGGGGCCCGGCGGGATAATCACCGGCCAGGCATCGGTCAAAATACCTAGCGCATTGGAATGCAGCGGCCCGGCACCACCAAAGCCAACCAGCGCAAAGTCACGCGGATCGTAGCCCTGCTCTACTGACACCAAGCGCAGTGCACCAAACATTGATTCATTGACAATTTTAATAATGCCTTCTGCTGCCGCCATTAGGTCTATACCCATGGCATCAGCAACCGACTGCACAGCGGCGACAGAGGCTTCGCGATTAATCTCCATCTTGCCACCCAGCTGCACATCTGAGGGCAGATAGCCCAGGACAACATTGGCATCGCAGACTGTTGGCTGGACGCCGCCTTTCATATAACAGGCAGGACCGGGCACAGCACCTGCGGACTCAGGACCTACTCGCAGCGCTTTGGTAAGCTCTGGGACAAAGGCAATGGAACCGCCACCGGCACCCACGGTGCGCACATCTACTGACGGTGCGCGAACTCGCACATCGGCAACAATGGTCTCGCGGCGAACCCGGGCACGGGAGTTTTGGATCAGGGCGACATCGGTAGAGGTGCCACCCATATCACAGGTCAAAATATTGTCGTAACCGGCACGGCTACAGAAGTAAATGGCGCCAGAGACACCCCCAGCCGGACCCGACATCAGCATATTCACCGGAGATTCCGCCGAGGCTCGCGCCGAGGCTAGTCCGCCATCGGAGCGCAGGATAGAGAGCTGAGTATCAGGACCCATCTTGTCATCCAATGCCGCCTGCAAGTTACCCACATAGCTGGCCACTTCAGGACGAACATAGGAATTCACCACGGTGGTTTCAGTGCGCTCATATTCCTGCATCTCTGGCACCACATCGCTGGAGATCGAAATCGGTGTGTCGGTAAAAATTTCTGCGGCAATTTCACTGGCCCGCTGTTCATGGGCACCATTAATGTAGGCATTAATAAAGCAGATGGTTAAGGCTTCCACCTCACCTGTGGCATGCAGTGTCTTTAGATCTTTGCGCAGCTGCTCTTCATCCAGACCCCTCACTACTTCGCCATCAGCACCCATTCGTTCATGGGCACCAATCGTTAATTCGAGGGGGGCTAATAGAGGCTTTTTAACAAAGCTAACCCAGCCACCGAGACCACCAGGGCAGAAAGATCGCGCCACCTGCAAGGTGTCTTCATAACCTGCAGTGGTCACCAGACCGACCTTCGCGCCACGGCCAGTCAATACAGCATTGGTCGCCACTGTGGTGCCGTGCATCACCCTGCTGACATCGGCTGGATTAACACCAGATTCCTCGCAGATGCGGGCAATACCATTGAGCACACCAATAGAGGAATCCTCCGGTGTGGAAGGCACTTTCGCCGTGTGGGTTTCCCCGGTCTCTTCATTAATCAGCAGAAGGTCTGTGAATGTTCCCCCTACATCTACACCTAGCCTGTAACTCATGCTTATCTCCGAGCAATTTTTTATCATTTGTTGTTATTAATCGCTTTCTTCTAGCGCTTTTTTAGCCAGCTTGCTTGGCCAAATGACTCTGCAGCCAAGCTTTTGATCTGCCACCCGGCGCTGTGCCCGTTAATGCCTGCGCCAAATCAGAAGCCTGCATCAGTTTATCTAAATTGATTCCAGTATCAAAACCCATCTGTTGCAGCATCATCGCAATATCATCTGTGGCAACATTACCCGATGCTCCTGGTGCAAAGGGACAGCCTCCCAATCCGGCAATAGAGCTATCGAAGCGGCGAATACCAGACTCCACTGCGGCATAGACATTGGCCAAGCCCATGGCTCTGGTATCATGAAAATGACAACCGAGCTTTTCAGCACCGTGGCGTGCCACCAGTGCTGCAGTCAAATCACGCACCTGCTGCGGGTGAGCAGCACCAATAGTGTCAGCTAATACCACCTGATCGGCACCGGCAGCCATAAATTTGGCCGCGATGATTTCCACCACAGCAGGATCAGTCGGACCGTCAAACGGACAGGCAAAGGCGACCGCGATCGTAGCGATAACATCAATACCATCCTGCTTGGCTAAGGCGAGAATTTTTAGGGTAACATCTTCGGCTTCGGCCATGCTCATGGCGGCATTTTTCTGCGCCATACCATCGCTGGCATAGAGCACCATGGTCACGGTTTTAGCGCCGGCAGCGCGGGCTAACTCGTAACCTTTCATATTCGGAATCAACGCAATCGTCGGAACAGTAAAGCCAGCTGTATCTAACGCAGCGAACACTAAATCAGTGCCGGCCATTGCCGGAACCGCCTTGGGCGAGACAAAACTACCTACCTCAATTTGTGGCACGCCTGCAGCAGCAATCGCCTGTACCAACTCAACACGCTGCTCTACGCTGAGGATTTTGGGTTGGTTTTGCAGGCCATCTCTGGGCCCGACATCGGTAATGATGACTCTTTCTGACATTATTTAATAATCCCCTGCTTTTTCATCTGCTCTATCTGCTCTACGCTCAAATTAAGCAATTGGGTCATTACCTCATCGGTGTGTTGCCCCAGCGTCGGTGCCGCGGTAAATATTTCATCACTGCTGCGCGACAATTTAATCGGGTTACCCGGCCCCTTGGTAGAACTGCCATTGGGGTGTTTTAAGTCGATCACCATATTGCGGTGCAGCACCTGAGTATCCGCTAAGGCCTGACTGAGACTATTGACCGGAGCACAGGGAATTCGCTGGGCTTCAAATAGCGCCAACCAATGGGCACAGGTATTAACGCTCAGCAACTCATTAAGTCGGGCATTGATCATCTCGCGATCTTCCCAGCGACCCGGTTGGGTATCGTATTTGCCATTTTCAAACTCAGGGCAACTGATGACCTGTTTGAGGTTGCGCCAAAAGTTATCGGTAATCACTGCGATAACAATGGTTCCATCTGAACAGCTGAAGGTGTTGTAAGGCACATGAACAAAGTGACTATTACCAATCGGGTAGGGATCCTCTCCCGAAAGAAAATGCATGGTGGCCATATAGTTGAGCATTGAAATCTGACAGTCCAGCATAGAAATATCCACATGCTGGCCGAGACCACTGCGCTCCCGCTCATATAAGGCGGCCAAAATACCCATAACACCGAACATGCCACCGCCAAGGTCGCCGATAGGAATACCGGCACGGACCATATGCTGAGCATCTGGACCTGTAATCGACATCCCTCCACCCATCGCTTGCGCCACCTGATCAAACGCTGGACGCTTGCTGCCCGGACCATCAGATCCAAAGCCAGAAACCGTGCAGGTGATAATTCGCGGGTTTACTTCACTCAAAGCGCTATAGTCAATACCTAAACGCTCCGGAACCCCAGCGCCAAAATTACTAATCACAACGTCAACGTTGACCACTAAGTCTTTAAATAGCGCCAGACCCGCCTCGGTCTTGAGGTCCACCGCAACGCTCTTCTTGTTGCGATTCAGGGTAATGTAATAAGCGCCCATGCCAGCAAGGGAATTGGCAGGATCTGTGGCTAAGAGCTTACGAGTACCCTCGCCACCCAGAGGCTCAACTTTGATCGTCTCGGCACCCAGATCAGCCAAAATCATGCTGCCATAGGGCCCAGATAACATATGAGTTAGGTCGAGAACACGAACACCACTCAGCGGCTGACTCAAGCGACCACCTCATTTAGCCCTAAGCGGATAGGAGCACTGTCATATTGAGGATGCGCGCTATCTCTTGTCGAAAAAGGCGAGCGGCCTGAGTTATAAAGCTTCATAATTGCCCCGTACCGAGATGAATACAATGAGTTGTCAATTGACCCGCGGCAAAAATACTCGTATAAACTCGAGCAGCAGATCGACCACAGTTCGCTATTGGTATATTGTTATACCAAACAATCAATAGCGACACAACTGATAATCTTTCAATATCAGCACCACTTACCCATCAAGGCATTCCCTATGAGCAATACAGTGAGCGCAAACCTCTTTAACAAGAACCTGCGCCGCAATATTTCCGCTGATCTGCCGGCGCCGCTCTACCACCAACTCTACAGCTTGATCAAAACGTTTATTCTCAATGGCTCACTACACCACGGTGAAAAACTCCCCAGTGAGCAGGAGCTCGCAGAGCTGTTTGATGTATCGCGAATCACCGCCAAGCGCGCTGTCAACGAACTGGCAGCTGAGCATTTAGTGGAACGAGCGCGTGCCAAGGGCACTCACGTTATCTACAAATATTCGCCTAAGCCGGTGCAAGCTCCACTGGTGGGCGTGCTAGAAGAGATAGACAGTATTGCCGAGAGCTCAACAGCCACCGTACTCGAGTGCGCACAACTAAAGCCTCCACAGAGCATTGGTGACGAATTTGATCTCAAACGCGGCGATACCCTCTTTCATCTAATTAGAACCCGCGAGCGTGCCGGCGCCACATTTGGCTACTTCGACAGCTGGAGTGCTGGCGTCAAAGTACCCGACAGCACCGATATCTTTATCCATGAATCGCGGCATAAATATTTCCGCGAGAGCGGTATGGCTGTCAGCCATGTTAAACAGACCATCGGCGCGATCGCTGCCAGCCCGATTATTGCCAGTCATCTGAATATAGAAGCAGGTGCTCCGCTGCTCAGTTTGGTGCGTCGTTCCTACCATCAAAATGGCGAGCACGAAGAGCTCGTCGACTACCTGCTGGCGCTCTATAACACCGAACTGTTTCAGTATCAGATGGATCTCAAACTGGATTAACCCGGATTAAACGCAACTAAATCACCCCCGCCCCATTATCGACACTTGAATTCATTGAAAAGTTTACGTTGACGTAAACGTTAGATAATAAATATACTGGCGACCGGTTGTTCACTCCGAACGGATTCCGTCATGGCAAAAGCAGTGAAAAATAGCAGTACTGATATCACTACCGAGTACAGCATCTCGCAGCTCTCCAAAGAGTTTGATGTCACCACACGCAGTATTCGTCACTACGAAGATATTGGCCTGCTCTCGCCCACTCGGCGCGGTCAAACACGTATCTACAGTCAAGCAGACCGAACACGACTGCGCCTCATATTGCGCGGTAAGCGGCTCGGCCTCTCTCTCGAGGACTCTCGAGAGATTATCGACATGTACGAACCAGGCAAAACCAATATTGACCAATTAAAGAAGCTCATCGACGCCATTCAGCAGCAGCGCAGCAAACTGAATCAACAGCTTGACGATATCAGCAAGCTATTAAAAGACCTTAATCGGGCCGAAGCTGATTGCATTGACGCCCTTAAAACCAATGGAAAGCAATAGGCTATGAACACTACTTACCCCAGCTTAAATTTTAATCTTGGCGATGAAATCGATATGTTGCGCGACAGCGTCTTCCAGTTTTGTCAGACCGAAATTGCACCCCGCGCCGCCGAGATCGATCAGAGCAATGAATTCCCAATGGATCTATGGCGCAAATTTGGCGACATGGGTCTGCTCGGTATTACCGTTGACCAAGAGTACGGTGGTTCAGGTATGGGTTATCTGGCCCACAGCGTCGCCATGGAAGAAATATCCAGAGCCTCGGCATCGGTTGGCCTCTCCTACGGCGCCCACTCCAACCTCTGTGTTAACCAACTGGCTAAAAATGGCAGCGAGGAACAGAAGCAAAAATATCTGCCCAAGCTCTGCTCCGGCGAACATATTGGGGCCCTCGCCATGAGCGAACCCAATGCCGGATCCGATGTCGTCAGCATGAAACTGAGCGCCACCAAACAGGGCGACAAGTACCTGCTCAATGGCAACAAGATGTGGATCACCAATGGTCCCGATGCCCACACCTATATTATCTACGCCAAGACTGACACCAGCGCTGGCTCCAAAGGCATCACCGCTTTTATTGTTGAGCGCGACTTCTCGGGGTTTTCGCGCCATCAGAAACTCGACAAGCTCGGTATGCGCGGCTCCAACACCTGTGAACTGGTGTTTCAAGATTGTGAAGTGCCAGCCGAGAACATTCTCGGTGGCGAAGGACGCGGTGTCGCCGTGCTGATGTCTGGCCTCGACTATGAGCGCACGGTATTGTCTGGTGGTCCAGTGGGTATTATGCAAGCCTGTCTCGACGTGGTGCTGCCCTATATTCATGAGCGCAACCAGTTCGGCCAGGCGATTGGTGAATTTCAATTAATGCAGGGCAAGATCGCCGATATGTACGCCGATCTCAATGCCTCGCGAGCCTACCTCTACGCTGTCGCCAAAGCCTGCGATCTCGAGCAGGACTCACGCAAAGATGCCGCCGCGGTGATTTTATTTACTGCCGAAAAAGCCACGCAGATGGCACTGCAAGCCATTCAGGCACTGGGCGGCAATGGCTACACCAACGACTATGCCGCAGGGCGCTTGCTGCGCGATGCCAAGCTCTACGAAATTGGCGCCGGCACTTCCGAGGTGCGGCGTATGCTGATTGGCCGAGAACTGTTTTCGCAGAGCTGATAATTAATAGCTGATAAAGGAAAAATTATGCCCATTATCAAAAGCAAAATTAATCGCAATAGTGCCGATTTTCTCGTCAATGCCGACGCCATGCAGAAACAGGTTGAAGATCTCAAAAGCACGCTGAATACGATTCATCAAGGCGGTGGTAAGAAAGCCTGCGAACGTCACAGGGCGCGGGGAAAATTACTCCCCCGCGAGCGTGTCGAAGCACTCCTCGATGCCGGCTCCCCGTTTCTCGAATTCTCCGCCCTCGCTGCATATAACGTTTACGATGAGGCGGTTCCAGCCGCCGGCATTATTACCGGCATCGGCCGCGTTAGCGGTCAGGAATGTGTCATTGTGGCCAACGATGCCACCGTTAAAGGCGGAAGCTACTATCCATTGACGGTCAAAAAACACCTCCGCGCTCAGACAGTCGCCGCAGACAATCACCTGCCCTGCATCTATCTCGTCGACTCCGGCGGCGCCAATCTGCCGCACCAGGATGAAGTCTTCCCCGATCGCGAACACTTTGGTCGGATCTTTTATAATCAAGCCAACATGTCAGCGCAGAATATCCCCCAGATTGCCGCCGTAATGGGCTCTTGCACCGCTGGTGGAGCCTATGTGCCAGCCATGGCCGATGAATCGATCATCGTCAAAAATCAGGGCACCATTTTTCTCGCTGGGCCGCCTTTGGTTAAAGCCGCTACCGGCGAAGTGGTCACAGCGGAAGAGCTCGGCGGCGCTGATGTGCACTGCCGCACCTCAGGTGTAGCCGACCACTTAGCCAACAATGATCATCATGCCCTGGAACTGGTTCGCAATGCCGTCGCGCGACTCAATCGCGTTAAGCCGGTCAATGGCGATCTCAACGACTCGATTGAGCCGGTCTATAAAAGTGATGAAATCTACGGCATCGTGCCGAGCGATTCACGCAAGTCCTATGATGTCCGCGAGATTATTACACGCATCGTCGATGGCTCTGACTTCGATGAATTCAAGGCGCTCTATGGCACCACTCTGGTCTGTGGCTTTGCCCGCATCTTCGGCTACCCGGTGGGCATTGTCGCCAATAATGGCATTCTCTTTGGCGAGTCGGCGCAAAAAGGCGCGCACTTTATTGAACTCTGCGCACAGCGCAAAATCCCACTGGTTTTTCTACAAAACATCACCGGCTTTATGGTCGGCAAGCAATATGAAAACAACGGCATCGCCAAACATGGCGCCAAAATGGTCACCGCAGTCGCAACGGCTAATGTACCTAAATTTACCGTACTCATTGGTGGCTCTTTCGGCGCCGGCAATTACGGCATGTGTGGCCGCGCCTATGACCCGCGCTTTATGTTTATGTGGCCCAATGCACGGATTTCGGTAATGGGGGGCGAGCAAGCCGCCGGCGTTTTGGCCCAAGTGACCCGCGACAAATATCAGCGCGACGGCAGCGATTGGAGTGAACAGGATGAAAGCGACTTTAAGCAGCCAATAATCGATAGCTATGAACATCAGGGACACCCTTATTATGCCTCGGCGCGGTTGTGGGATGACGGCGTGATTGATCCGGCGGATACACGGATGGTGTTGGGACTGTCAATTTCGGCAAGCCATAATCGAGTGATCGGCGAAACAAAATTTGGTGTGTTTAGAATGTGATATCCACCTGCGTTGGATATCGTCCTGAGAGCGCACAGCACACTGAAGGATGCCTGCCAAATTTTACTCGCTCACACACTCAACAAAACGAGGACAGCATGGATAAAGTACTAAGCGAAATCGACAGCCGTGGCGTCGCTCGGGTCACCATCAACAACCCTGACAAACACAATGCCTTCGACGATCAGATTATCGCCGAATTGACAGAGACTTTTCAGACCATCGCCAGCGATGAAAGCGTTCGCATTATGGTGCTAGGTTCTAATGGTAAAAGCTTTTCGGCCGGCGCAGATTTGGCCTGGATGCAGCGCATGGCCAGCTACTCCTACGATGAAAACCTGCGCGACGCCAATGCCCTGGCCGCCATGCTGAAAACGCTTCAGCAAATGCCACAGCCAACCATCGCGCGGATTCAAGGCGCGGCCTTTGGCGGCGCTGTCGGACTGGCGAGTTGTTGCGATATGGCCGTCGCCAGCGACCAAGCCACCTTTTGCCTCAGTGAAGTCAAGATTGGTCTGGTGCCGGCAACCATCGCGCCCTATGTTATCCGTGCCATTGGTGACCGCGCCGCACGGCGCTACTTTATGACGGCCGAGCGCTTTGATTCGCAAACTGCTCAACGGCTCGGTCTAGTCACTGAGATCACTGTTACTGATGATCTCGACCGCTGCATTGAGAGACTCATCACCGCCCTGCTGGGCAATGGTCCCATGGCTGTTCGCGCTGCCAAAAAGTTGATCGTCGAGGTCAGCGGCAAAGCGGTAGATGAAACGCTGATCGATCACACCTGCAAAACCATCGCCGCTATTCGCGTCAGCAGCGAAGGACAGGAAGGCCTCAACGCGTTTTTGCAGAAACGCCAGCCGAAATGGCTATCGTGACCACAATGGATACTCGTAATGTTTACTAAAATACTGATCGCCAATCGTGGCGAAATCGCCTGCCGTATTATTAAAACGGCAAAAAAAATGGGCATTGCAACCATCGCCGTCTACAGCGATGCAGATCGTCATGCACTGCATGTCAGGCTGGCTGACGAGGCGATCTATATTGGTCCATCGCCATCTGCGGAATCCTATCTCGTTATCGACACTATTATTCAAGCAGCCATAGCCAGTGGCGCCGAGGCAATCCATCCCGGCTACGGTTTTCTTTCTGAAAATGCCGAATTTTGTCGTCAGTGCCAGGCCCACAAAATCACCTTTATCGGCCCGCCGGTGGAAGCTATCGAGGCGATGGGTTCAAAGTCCGCGGCCAAAAATATTATGGGCGCAGCCAATGTGCCACTGGTGCCGGGCTATCACGGCGAAGACCAAAATCCAGCGGTACTAAAACAAACCGCTAACCAAATGGGTTACCCAGTGCTACTTAAAGCCGCCGCCGGTGGCGGTGGCAAAGGCATGCGCGCGGTCTACCATGCAGCTGAATTTGATCAGGCACTGGCCGCGGCCAAGCGCGAGGCAAAAAATAGTTTTAACGATGACCTGATGCTAATCGAAAAGTATCTGCAAAAACCACGTCATGTGGAAATCCAAGTGTTCTGCGATCAGCATAACAATGCCGTCTTTCTGTTTGAGCGCGACTGTTCTGTGCAACGGCGTCATCAAAAGGTGATCGAAGAGGCTCCCGCTCCCGGCATCAGTCATGAGCTGCGCCAACGTATGGGTGCCGCGGCTATTCGAGCAGCCACTGCGATCAATTATCAAGGTGCAGGCACCGTCGAATTTCTACTCGACAGTGACGGCGACTTCTTCTTTATGGAGATGAACACCCGCCTGCAAGTGGAGCATCCGGTCACCGAAATGATTAGCGGCCAGGACCTTGTCGAATGGCAGTTGCGTGTCGCCAGCGGTGAACCCCTACCCTGCTCACAGGACCAATTAACAATCAATGGTCATGCCTTTGAGGCGCGTATCTATGCCGAAGATCCTGAGCGCGATTTCCTTCCCGCGACGGGCAAAATAATCTCACTGCAAGCGCCAGCGGAAACGACCCACGTGCGCATCGACAGTGGCGTCATCGAGGGCGATGAGGTCTCGGTGTTTTATGATCCAATGCTAGCCAAACTGATTGTCTGGGACAGTGACCGCGAGCGCGCTCTGCAACGCCTGACCGATGCCCTGAGCCATTATCGAGTTGGCGGCGTGATCACCAACATAGCCTTTCTCTACAACTTGGCGAGCTGCGATGCCTTCCGCCGCGGAGAAGTGGACACCGGTTTTATCGAAGAGCATGAAGAGGAAATCTTTCGTCGTCGCCAAGAGGATATCGACTACGCCACACCGCTCGCTGCACAGGCGATTTTTGCCGCGCGAACAATGCGTGCAAGAGAGCGCGCTAAACAATCCAGCGAACCCAATTCGCCGTGGCATCTGGTCAATCATTGGCGGGCCAGTGACACTCAACAAAAACCGCTGAAAATAACCCTCGGCAAGCAACAGATTGAGGCCGTCGCTGCTAGCGCAGAGCTACCTGCCGACATCAAAGTGGTAAGCGATAAAGATGGCCTTAATCTATTTACCCCACGAGGAGTCTTCCATTGTTCGGAAACGCCTCCTGACCTTGGTCTCGATGACAATCATGACAGCACAGCCAACCTAACTGCGCCAATGAATGGCACCCTGGTCACACTGATGGTTGAGGTCGGCGCAGCGGTGGCCAAAGGCGACACCCTGCTGGTGATGGAGGCGATGAAAATGGAGCATACTATTGTCGCGCCGAGCGCTGGCAGAGTCAGCGAGTTCTTTTATCAAGCAGGCGATCTGGTCGATGGTGGTGCAGAATTATTACTGTTTGAGGCGGCCGAAAAATGACCTTGCCAAGCCATGTCAAAATTGTCGAGGTCGGTCCTCGCGATGGTCTGCAAAATGAAAAAATTGCCTTAGATGTCGCTAGCCGAGTCGATTTGATCCAGCGACTGACGGCGGCCGGAGTCAGTTATATTGAAGCCGGCAGTTTTGTCAGCCCGAAATGGGTACCGCAGATGGCTGGCAGTGAAGAGGTATTTGCCGCACTGCCACTCAGCGACCAGGTGACCTATGCCGCGCTGACACCTAATCTGCAGGGGCTTGAGCGCGCTATGGCCTGTGGCGTGAAAGAGGTTGCGGTGTTTACTGCAGCATCGGAACGCTTTAGCCAAAAAAATATTAACTGCTCAATTGCCGAGAGCATTGAGCGTTTTAAACCAGTCGCCGAGCAGGCTCTCGCTAACGGGCTCAGGCTGCGTGGCTATATCTCCTGCGTCGTCGGCTGCCCATTTGAGGGCGCGGTCGCGGCCGATAAAGTTGCCGAGGTCGCTGAACAATTGTTGGCCATGGGCTGCTATGAAATCTCCTTGGGAGACACCATCGGCGTCGGCACCCCCGGGTCAATCGAGACACTGCTAACTCGATTACTGCGCGATATCCCAGTGGCACAGCTCGCCGTGCATTGTCACGATACCTATGGGCAGGCACTGGCCAATATTCTCCGCGCACTACAGATGGGTATTGCGGTAGTGGACAGCTCAGTAGCGGGTCTCGGCGGCTGCCCTTATGCCGGCCAGACCAACAATCAGGCAGCACCGGGAAATGTCGCCAGCGAAGATCTGGTCTATATGCTCGACGGTCTCGGAATCGAACATGGTATCGATCTGCACAAGCTGGTCGCAGCCGGTCGGTTTATCTGTGAAAAACTCAACCGTGAAAATGGCTCAAAGGTTGGCAGCGCGCTTCAGTAGGCTATACTTGAGACCTTATATTATCCACTTTTAAATCATCCACTGGAGTAGGCTCCTTGACCGCGTTTCGCCCATGTATCGATCTTCACCAGGGTCAGGTTAAACAGATTGTCGGCGGTAGTCTTACCGATCTTGGCGCCGCAACCAATTTCGTCAGTAGCCACAATGCCGCCTACTATGCCAGCCTCTATCGACAGCAGGGCTTAACCGGCGGTCATGTCATTGCCCTTGGCCCAAACAACCAACAGCAAGTTCTCGAGGCGCTGGCAGCTTACCCCAACGGCTTACAATTTGGTGGTGGCGTCAACCTCGACAACGCGACAAGCTATTTAAACGCTGGTGCCTCGCACATTATTGTCACCTCTTATCTCTTCGAAAACGGCGATTTTTCCTGGTCGCGGCTGGAAAAAATCAAAGCCGAAGTGGGTGCCGAGCATTTGGTATTGGACCTCAGCTGTCGCCGCGCCGCAGAGGGCTGGATGATCGCCACCGATCGCTGGCAGACCGTGACTACGATGCCAGTCGATCAGCAAACCATTGCCGAGCTGCAAAATCACTGCGCGGAATTGCTTATTCACGCCGCAGATGTCGAGGGACTGCAACGTGGCATTGATGGTGAATTGGTTAGTCTACTTGGCAGCTGCTGCACACTGCCCACCACTTATGCCGGCGGCGCGCGCTCACTAGAAGATCTGGAACTGGTGCAGGCACTCTCCAACGGCAAAGTCGATCTCACCATTGGCAGTGCACTGGATATCTTTGGCGGCTCTGGTGTGACGCTGGAAAACTGTGTGCAGTGGAATCAGCAGCACGCTTGACCTGATTGAACTGATCGCTCTAATTTTCCAGTTTAGTGTGAATTCTCTTCACCAACATAATTGCACCAGCAAAAACAAAAGGCGTAATAAGTGCTAAGGCCGTGATCTTAGAGATTGACAGGTAAGTCTCAATTGGCAGTGGTTCTATCAATAGTTTGATCAGATTCATGCTGTAGTAGGTCATCGCCACCACCGACAAACCCTCAACCGTTTTCTGCAGGCGCAATTGCAATGCACTGCGTTTATCCATCGAGCCCAGCAGGCGCTGATTCTGCAATTCCAGCGACAACTGTAATCGAGAATTTAATAACTCAGTGGTGCGGCTAATCCGCCTAGACAAATCTTCCTTGCGCTTAACCACTGACATACAGGTGTTAAAGGCAGGGATAAAACGCCGCGCATGAAACTGTTTGAGGGTGCGGAATGTCGCCATTTTTTGTTCGCGAAGCATATCCAAGCGACTTTCAGTGAGACTAAAATAGGCCTGTGTCGCCGAAAAACGAAAATTGTGATCAGCAACCAACTCTTCCAACTGTATCGCTTCCTCAACCAGCTCAGTCATCAGGTTTTGTTCATCTTCCACCGACTCTAACTGATTGAGCTTGGCATTAGTCGCCACCAGACGTTGCTCTAACTCAGTCACTTTCGGAATCAGCTGGCGTGCGATCGGCAGTGCCAACAACGTCATCGCCCGGTAAGCCGCAATTTCCAATAGATTGCGAATTGCCCTGCCAGCCTGAAGCGAATCAATACCCTCGTCGATAATCAAGGTGCGTATAAACCCATCACTATGGGTCTGCACCGATGTCCAGATCGTCGCCAGACCATCGTACATTTTACCGCCTACTAAGCGCTGGCCATCAAAATAATCTACTAATTCCTGAGGCGTCAGTGAGGCCGGGCGAAGGTCAATATGGTTAGCCGCTATCACTTCACCGGCGATAGAGTTGAGCCATTCTGAATTGAGTAGAGCGAACAAATTGCAGCATGATTTGCTTTCTGGCGGACGCTGGCGAATCACCGTGTATGTTGAAAACTCATTATGTCGTTCCCAGCGAAGGTCAAACTCGCTAAAACTTTGGTAGTAGCAGTTCTTATCTTTCTCCGGGGGCGCCACGCCGGACTGCTGTGCTAGGAGGCTAAGGTGCTCGAGTTCGGCCTGGCGATCGCCGGGATTGAGATAAACCAAACTAGACACCTGAGCCGGCAAATCGACCACTGGAAAGGGTCGATTGTGCAGCTCTTCGATCAAGGCATCCTTCAAGGGATGAAATTTCATACTGACTGCTCCCGGTTGCTATTCTTTTTCAACGTCTCTCGCAAGCGCTCCCTGTCGGCAATCTGTAGTCTTATTCAGCCGTCTTTACTGATCTTCAACAGTGAAGGTCAACCCAGCATTGGCCTGCAAGCGTTTAATTAACGCCTCACCCATAGCCGGCGCTGGAGTCCAAATACCGCCAGCTGCTAAGTCAGGATTTTTCACCAAACATACGGCACTTTCGGCAATCATCTTCGACGTCGAGCCATAGCCGGGATCCATATCACCCTTAACACTCACTCGAACTGAGCGACCGTCGCTCGCCTCGCCAACTAATAGTACATCGTAGTTGCCATTGATGCGCTCTTCAAGACTCGGGCCTTCACCCGGCTGGCGTGGATCACTCGCCATGGAATTATCCTCGGCGACCGCTTTGGCTATTGCTTCGCCGCGTTCACCGGGGCCAGTCACGAGCATTTCATCGTAGACAAAATTGCTGCCGTAAGCATGACCGAGCAGCTTATTCGAACGGTGAATATTTTTCGTGTTGATACTGGCCATCACAAACGGGGCTATCCAACTTTGCAGCGCCTCATCAAACTCTGGCTTGTTGCCCAGGGGCTGGTCGGGACCGCTGAAACCATCGGTCAGTGCAAACGGATTGCGCAGTACATTGATCAGTTCGCGATCTTTGCCCGCCGCCGCCATCGTGGCGCGGAAACTCGCCAACGTGCCACCGGAAAAAGTTCCTTTCATTGAACGTACACGACCTTTCACACGCGGCACCATGGCGCCCAACTGCTGCTCGGCCGTCTGCTGTAAAAACAATACACCGAGATCAAAGGGAATCGAATCGAAGCCACAGGAAAAAACTATTCGTGCACCGCTGGCTTGGGCTGCCGCCGAGTGCGCTGCGATCATCTGATGCATCCAGGCAGGCTCGCCACAGAGATCGACATAATCAGTACCATGCGCAGCACAGGCCGCCACCAGTTCATTGCCATACAGTTGATATGGACCGACAGTGGTTAAAATAACCTTGCTGCTCAGCACCATTGCATTGAGCGACTCACTATCAGTGGCATCCGCAACCACCAGCGGCACGTCGCTGGCAATACCCATCTCATCGCGCACGGCTTCCAGCTTGGCATGGCTGCGGCCCGCCATCGCCCACTTCACCTGCCCATTGACGCCATATTGGTTATTCAGATACTCCGCGACCAGCCGACCAGTAAAACCAGTGGCGCCATAGACCACTATGTCTAATTTTCTGTTACTCTGCATGATGCTCAATCTCTCTGTTTAGGTGATCGGAAAATTGTAATAAGCAAAGTATAACAGCCTATTTAAACCAGAGAGCGACTATGTAACTTTCCATATTAACAATCTAATGTGGAATCAAAAATTTTAAAAACACAGCTAGATAAAATTAAAAATCGAGGGGCGTTATGTCAGTAGTTAGCTATGAAATACAGGGCGATATCGGAATCATTTGGATCGACAATCCACCGGTCAATGCACTTTCGCAAGCACTGAGAGAAGGCATTCACGGGGCCATTACAGGGGCACAGAACGACAACTGCAAAGCGCTATTGTTAATCTGCAGTGGGCGCACCTTTATTGCCGGTGCTGATATCTCCGAGTTTGGTAAACCAGCCACTAAGCCCGCGTTTAATGAAATCCTCGAAACCATTGAGCTATCATCCAAACCGGTGATAGCGGCGATTCACGGAACCGCATTGGGTGGCGGCTTAGAAACGGCACTCGCCTGCCACTATCGCTGTGCAGTGAAGTCGGCAATGGTCGGCTTGCCCGAAGTCAAGCTCGGACTGCTTCCCGGTGCCGGGGGCACGCAACGCGTACCGCGTTTAACCGGCGTCGAGGCGGCCATTGCACTAATGACCAGCGGCACTCCTATCAAAGCTCAAGCCGCTATCGGGCTAAATTTAATCGACCATATTATTGATGGCGATGACCTGCTTGAGGGCGCCCTGGCTTATGCTCAGCAATTGATCGCCGATAATGCACCACTGCGGCGTGTTCGCGATATCAATATAGATACAGCGTCTTTTAAAGCTGATATTTTCGACGGCTCTCGCCAACAGCTCAGTCGCCGAGCAAAGGGACAGATGGCACCACAGCGTATTGTTGATTGCATTGAAGCGGCAGCCACCCTGCCATTTGACGAGGGTCTCGCCGCTGAACAACGTCACTTCAAAGATTGCATCGAATCCAGCCAATCCGCTGCCATGCGGCAACTGTTTTTCGCCCAGCGCGAAGCCACCAAAATTAAAGGTCTCGGCAAAGAGACCGCCAAGCGGCCGATACAGTCTGTGGCGATTATTGGCGGTGGCACCATGGGCGGTGGCATTGCCATGAATTTCGCCAATGTCGGCATTCCCGTCACGATGCTGGAAATCAACGATGAAGCGCTGCAGCGCGGACTCGGCATTATCGACAAAAACTATTCTGTGACAGTTAAGAAAGGCAAGCTCAGCGAAGAGCAAAAGCAAGGCTGTTTGAGTTTGATTAGCGGCACCACCGACTATCAAGATCTGGCTAATGCTGATCTGGTTATCGAGGCCGTGTTTGAAAACCTTGAAATCAAGCAACAGGTGTTTGCCACCCTCGACAAGGTCTGTAAACCCGGTGCGATTCTTGCCACCAACACCTCTTATCAGGACGTCAATGCCATCGCCGCGGCAACGCAGCGACCTGAAGATGTTATCGGCCTGCACTTTTTTAGTCCGGCTAATATTATGAAATTATTGGAAATTGTCCGCGCAGAAAAAACCTCCGATGAAGTGATTGCCACATCTATGGCAGTGGCCAAAGCGATCGGCAAAGTGCCAGTATTGTCCGGCGTCTGTTTCGGCTTTATCGGCAACCGTATGCTCAGCCAGTATGGCCGCGAAGCGCAGCTGTGCCTGATCGAGGGTGCCAGCGCAGAACAGATCGACCGCGTTATGGAGAACTATGGCATGGCCATGGGGCCTCTGGCTGTCTCTGATCTGGCCGGGATTGATATCGGCTACAAGGTTCGCGAAAGTTTAAGCGACGACGAAAAAGGTGATCCACGCAGTTACTGTATCGCCGATGCGCTAGTTGAACAGGGGCGTCTCGGGCAAAAAAGCGGCGCCGGTTTTTATCAATACGACCCCCAGACTCGGGCACGTATCAGTGACCCAGACGTTGTCGCGCTTATTGCAGCTCAGGCAGTCAAATATGGCGTCAGTCGCAGAGACTTTAGCGATGAGGAAATCCTCGATCGTCTTCTGTTACCGCTGATCAATGAGGGAGCGAAAATTCTTCAGGAGGGAATTGCTCAGCGCCCCGGTGATATCGATGTAGTCTATGTGTTTGGCTATGGCTTCCCGGTGTATCACGGTGGACCTATGCACTATGCCGATCATATTGGGCTGGAGACTGTGTATAAAAAATTGTCTGCCTTTCAGCAGCAATCCGGAGAAGATTATTGGCAGCCGGCTGAATTGATTAAAACGCTTGCCGAGAGCGGCAGCAGTTTTGCCAAGTGGTCGCAGGAGCAGGCCTAAAGCACAGAAAGGTTAACGCACTTAAATACTAACTCAACTGGGCCTGACAGGGATTTGTCAGGCCAGTTCGTCATACCGCTATACGCTACAAGATCTTTCGCTACGAGATCTTCGCGACGAAAATTTCAACTCCAAGCTTCTTAACCACAGCCCTTGATCACTGGTACAATCGCCGCCGCGGCAAACCATCCGCCTCTTTCTCGCGGCCATAGGCCGAACACTTTAATTAAAAGGATCTTTCAATGCGGATTCAGCCAGTGCGTAATCTCGTCACGCTAACGTTGTTATTTATAATTTCTATTTCCAGCGCCTCGTCCTTTGGCATAAGCACTGTGGCCGCAGTTGTCAGTGCTAGCGCTGTAGATGCTGATGCTGCAAGCGCCAAAACATTTGTCTTCACCGCTATTCCCGATCAAGACGAAGCCAACCTGCAAGAACGCTTTAATAAAGTCGCCGACTATTTGCAGGGCCAACTGGGCGTTGAAGTTCGCTACATCCCCGTTAAAAGCTATGCCGCAGCGGTCACCGCCTTTCGCAACAATCAGGTACAGCTAGCCTGGTTTGGTGGACTTTCCGGCGTCCAGGCACGACGTCTGGTACCGGGCAGCCAAGCCATTGCTCAGGGTTATGAAGATCAGTTTTTTAGCAGTTATTTTATTGCTCATCACAGCAGCGGCGTCGAAACAAGCGCCAGCTTTCCGCAGGCCATGGCAGCCAAGACCTTTACCTTCGGCTCTAAAGGCTCTACCTCCGGAAGACTGATGCCGGAGTACTATATTCGCCAGTATTTGGGCGACACGCCAGACAAGCTATTTAGTAAGGTCGGCTACAGCGGCGATCACAGTCGCACGATTGCGCTGGTGCAATCCGGTGCTTATCAGATTGGCGCGGTCAACTACAAAGTGTGGGACAGCCAATTGGCTGCCGGCAAAATCGACACCAGTAAAGTTAAAGTCATCTGGCAAACCCCGACCTATCCTGACTACCAGTGGACTGTGCGCGGTGATGTCAACGAAAGCTGGGGTGCCGATTTTCAGGCGCGCCTAAGCCGTGCTCTATTGGACATGGACGATGCCGACTTGCTCGCTAGCTTTCCCCGCAGTGCATTTGTTTCGGCCACTAACACCCTCTATCAACCGATTGTCGATACTGCGATAGCCATCGGCCTGATTGATGCAGACCAATAGGCGCCGTTGTTGAGCGATCGTATTAGCCACAGGCCGCTATTTCAATTTAGCGACCAGACACTCCATTATCAGGGTCGTACGGTCCTCGACAGACTATCCCTGAGCATTGTCGCTGGCGAGCGCGTGGCGCTGGTCGGCGGCAGCGGCGTCGGCAAATCGACCTTACTCAAAGCGTTGCGTGAGCAGCTTCCTGATCAGGTCGCCTGGTGTCCGCAACAACCGGGGCTGGTACCCATGTTGAGCACCTTTCACAATATCTATATGGGTGCATTAGATAACCACTCACTACTTTATAATCTCGCCAACTTGATAAAACCCCTGCCCGCGGCACGCAGTGCTGTAGAGCCTATCGCCAAGCTGCTAGGACTTGAACAGCAACTCTTCAGTTCAACGGACAAGCTCTCTGGCGGCCAGCAGCAACGAACCAGCATTGGCCGTGCACTGATTCAAAAACGGGCGATTTTTCTGGGTGACGAACCAGTTGCCAATGTCGACGAGTATCAGGGTGATGCACTGCTGCAGTTAATCTGTCAGCGTCATCAGACAGTGGTGCTGGCACTGCATGATATTGCTCAGGCGCTGTCGACTTGCACGCGGATAATTGGCTTAAAGGATGGCGCGATTGTTCTCGACGCCCCAAGCAATCAATTGCAGGCCAGTGATCTCGCCGATCTTTACGGCGCCAGCTAAGTTCCGTGTCGACTACTCACCCGACTAATACATCAGCCAGCGCACTGCGCAACCTCAGCCTCTGGTTTGCGGTCTCTGCTTTGCTTTGCCTGTTTATTATCGATATTGATATCAGCACCACCGACCCCTGGGCGGAACTGGGTCTAATGACAGCCGGCGCACTGAGCCCTTCGGTATGGTCTTGGCCAACTCTGATAAGCAGTCTCGCCAATACCTTTGCCTTTGCACTGCAGGGCGTGACCTTCGGCGCGATCGGCGGATTTTGTCTGGCACTGGGCTATCGCTTTACCTTAGTGCGCGCATTTTGCGCCTTTATACGCTCGATTCATGAACTGTTCTGGGCACTGCTATTTATGCAGGTTGCCGGGCTGTCATCTCTTACCGGCCTGCTGGCAATCGCTATTCCCTACGCCGGCACATTGGCAAAAATTTATGGCGAACTGTTTGAAGAAGTCGATCCAGCGGCGGCGAACAATCTGCCGCGCAGTGGGCGAAACTTAAGCTATTTTTTCTATACCGTGCTGCCGCTGGCATGGCGCTCCATGGCCAGCTACACCAGCTACCGTGTTGAGTGTGCCATTCGCTCAAGCGCTATTCTCGGGTTTGTCGGTCTGCCAACTCTGGGCTTTCATCTTGAGACTGCGCTAAGCGACGGCAACTACAGTGAAGCCGCGGCATTCTTTTACGCTCTGTTGTTACTGATTGGCAGCTTGCGCCTGTGGCTGCATCTGCGACTGCTGCCCGTTTATTTAATTGCGGTGTTCTACTACCTGCCACCGCAAGCGACGATTTCATGGCAGCTGCTGGTGCGCTTTGTCAGCGAAGATATAGTGCCGACGCCGCTGCGAGGTCAATCGCTGTACAGTGGTGAAACGCTGAATAGCGTTGGACACTGGTTTAACCTGCTGTGGCAGCAGCAGATCTGGCCTGGCTTGATCAATACGCTACTGCTCGGGCAGATCAGTTTGGTGTTTACGGGTCTGTTAGCACTGGCGCTGCTACCACTCAATTCCTCGCTTTTTATAAGCCGCGGGCGCTTTATGGGCCGCGGGCGCTTGCTAAGCGGTTGGACACGTGGCGCCGGCGATTCAATTCTGATTCTGCTGCGCTCCTTACCGGAATACCTGCTGGCCTTTGTCGGGCTGTTGATCTTGGGCCCCTCGATGTTGCCAGCCATATTGGCGCTGGGGATTCACAATGGCGCGATTATTGGCCATCTGCTCGGACGCTACACCGACGAGATCAATCTGCGCGTCGACGCCAGCCGCGGGGCCACGCTGTATTTCTATGAAGTGTTACCGCGAATCTACCGTCAGTTTTTGGCCTTTCTGTTTTATCGCTGGGAAGTGATTTTGCGCGAGACCGCGATTCTCGGCATTCTTGGAATTGCCACACTGGGCTTTTATATCGACTCGGCCTTTGAGACATTTCGTTTTGACGTTGCCCTGTTATTGATTCTTGTCAGTGCGGCATTGAATATGGCTGTCGATCAATTTGCTCGCTATCTGCGGCGTCGGTTACAGTTGAAAACCACACCTGAATCTCTGTAGAACCCGCGATTAGTTTAAGGCTATTTTGATTGCGCCATTTTGCGGTACAGCGAGCGCATGCTGATACCGGCAATCTCGGCCACTTTGTCGCGATCGTTGTAGGTCTTCATAAGCTGGTTGAGATAATTGATTTCTGCGGTTTTTAGGTCGACAGCGGGCAGCGTTGATGATTCAGCCGCATCACCATCCACAGCAAGAGCGTCTGCAATCACTCGATCATCAATCAAATTGGTGTCAGTCAGCACGACTGCGCGAGCGAGAATATTGCGCAGCTCACGAATATTGCCACGGTAATCGTGCTCGCGTAGCAACTGCACTGCAGCTTCTGTCAGTCGCAATTGTTGATCTGCGGAGATACGCTGCACTAGCGTCTTGGCGATGCCCGGAATATCCTCGCGCCGCTCAGCCAACGGCGGCAACTGAATCGGGAACACATTGATTCGGTAGTAGAGATCCTGCCTAAAGCTGCCCTCTTCGACCATCGTTAACAGATTTTTATGTGAGGCACAGATAAGTCGAAAATTACTCGTTCTTACCGTCGAGCTACCCACCTGTCGATACGTTCCGGTTTCCAATAAACGCAGCAGCTTTACCTGCATTGGCAACGGAATATCGGCAATTTCATCGAGGAACAATGTACCGCCATCGGCTAATTCAATTAAACCCTGCTTATTATTTTGAGCGCCCGTAAAAGCGCCTTTAACATGGCCAAATAATTCACTTTCAAACAGGGAGTCGGTGAGTCCTGCGCACTCGAGTGTGACCAATGGGAACTCGCTGCGGGCACTGGACATATGAATTGCTCTGGCGGCCAGTTCTTTACCGGTTCCCGATTCACCTTTCAGGAGAACCGACACATCGCTCTTGCCTACTCGACTGATCGTTTCCAGCAGCTTTGCGAACACGGCACTTTTACCGACCATCTGTTGATCGTCAACGGAGCCGCTGGCCAGTGGCACAGGGCGCAGCAACTCAACAAAAAACAGTAATTCTCGATCAGCACCAAAAATCGGCAACATTTCCACATCCACATGCTCTTTGCCTTGAGGAGTCTGATGAATATGTAAGGCACGCGCTTTGCGCTGAGTCTCCTGCGCTGTTTGTAAAGGACAGGACTCACCGGCCTGATCACAGGGAACCTGGTAACCATGAGAAACGGCGTAACAATTGGGCTTCTGGTCGAGCGCTAACTCGCCAAAGGCATCGCGATAGGCACTGTTGTAGGCAAGAATTTCATACTTGGCCGAGACTAGAATCGCCGGACAGCCATAGCCTTCGAGCATGGCGCCGAGATTGATTTGTTGTTGGTGTCGATCGGTTTGTATTAAATTCACTTTTCTGCCATTTTTGGTTTTATTTTTGCCAATATTGGCAATCGCATTGACCAATGTCAAATAACTATTGTTACAGCCCAATGATTACGCTACCTGCAGCGACATCAAAAGTTGGCACACATCGTGCAATCTCTCAAACATAACTGACCGCAATGTCACTTAATATCCTCAGGAGTGTGCCCATGAACAGTCGCGTAGCCTATCTGCCCAAAGAGCAGATCAATCCCGAAGTTGCGGTATTTTTTGATGCGCAGAGCAATACTTTTTCCTATGTAGTTATGGATCCCACCACAAATGCCTGCGCCATCATCGATTCGGTACTCAATTTTGACTATCCCTCGGGCCACACCAGCTTCACCGGCGCAGACGCGATCAGAGAGTATATTCAGTCTCGTGGCTTACAGGTCGAATGGCATATTGAAACCCATGTTCATGCAGACCATCTCTCGGCAGCGCCCTATTTGCAAAAACATCTCGGCGGCAAACTTGCCATCGGCAAAGAGATCACCACTGTGCAACAAACCTTTGGCAAACTCTTCAATGAGGGTAGCGAATTCCAGCTCGACGGCTCCCAGTTTGACTGCCTGCTCAGTGACGGCGACACCTACCGTATTGGCAACATGACGGCCACAGCCATCCACACCCCCGGTCACACGCCAGCCTGTATGGTTCATCTAGTGGGTGATGCTGCATTTGTCGGTGACACTATTTTCATGCCTGACGCTGGAACTGCCAGAGCAGATTTCCCTGGTGGCAGCGCAGCACAACTCTACAACTCGGTGCAAAAAATCCTCGCTCTACCAACTGATACGCGCCTCTATTTATGTCATGACTATGGCCCCAATGGCCGCGAGGTAGACTATCAGACGACCGTTGCCCAGCAGCGCCAGAATAATATTCATATCAATAGCGCTATTAGCGAAGCGCAATTTGTGCAGATGCGCGAAACACGCGACAAGACCCTCAGTATGCCGACATTGATAATGCCTGCTATCCAGACCAATATGCGTGGCGGCCATCTCCCCACGGTTGAGTCAAATGGGGTAGCTTATCTCAAGGTTCCAGTAAACGTTTTTTAATACCATTATGTTCACAACCACTATTTAATAGGGTCCGTTAGGAGAAACACAAAAATGAATTTAACCGTCCTCACCAAACAAGTATCAGTCTCTGATCAGATTCGTGCCGCCGATATCGAAACGTTGGCTAGCCAAGGCGTAAAAGTCATTGTCTGCAATCGCCCTGACGGCGAAGCCGCCGACCAACCGACCTTGATGGAGATTTCTGCCATTGCCGCAGAACAGCGTATCGAGGTAATTAATCTGCCCTTTGCCGCAGGCCAAATGAGTGCAGAGCTGGTGTCCGATTTTGCCGAGCTGCTCAATAGCGGCGAGCGTATTCACGCGTATTGCCGTACGGGAAATCGTTCGACACAGCTGTTTAAGGCAGCCACCGGAGACGCTGCCACCGCGGGCCAGCAGCACATCACGCCAGCGACAAAGAAGGCGGCAGCCAATTTTGATGTCGCGATTATCGGCGCCGGCGCCGGCGGCATTGCGGTTTCTGCCAGCCTGTTGAAACGCAATAAAAACCTGCGCATTGCATTGATCGACCCCTCTAATAAGCATTATTACCAACCCGGCTGGACCATGGTCGGTGGCGGTGTTTTTTCCGCCGAGTCAACTCAGCGCGACACTGCCACGCTAATCGATCGTCGCGCCAGTCTGATTAGCGCACGGGTGACCCAAGTGAGCGCCGATGAGAGCAAACTTCTTCTCGATGATGGCAGCGAGATCCACTATCAACAGCTGGTCGTCGCGCCTGGTCTGGTGATCAATTGGGGCGCTATCGAAGGCCTCGAAGAGACTCTCGGCAAAAATGGTGTGACCTCAAATTATCGCTATGATCTGGCGCCCTACACATGGGAGCTAGTGCAGCAAACACAGCAGGGTACGGCTATCTTTACTCAGCCACCAATGCCCATAAAATGTGCCGGCGCACCACAGAAGGCGCTTTATTTGTCAGCCGATTTCTGGCTAAAAAATAAGCGTCTGAAGAATATTAAGATCGACTTCTGCAATGCCGGCGGTGTGCTCTTTGGTGTCCCCGCCTACGTCGATGCACTGATGACCTATATCAAAAAATATCGCGCCGACCTGAGCTTTAACCACAATCTGATCAAAGTCGATGGTGCCAATCGCAAAGCGTGGTTTGATGTCACCGACGCCGATGGCAACAAGACCCAAGTGTGTAAAGAGTTTGATATGCTCCATGTTTGTCCGCCGCAGCAGGCGCCCGAGTTTATCCATGCCAGCGGCCTCGCAGATCAAGCCGGTTGGTTGGATGTCAACCCGCAAACATTGCGTCACAGCCGCTACACCAACATCTGGGGGCTGGGCGATGCCATGAACACGAGCAACGCTAAAACCATGGCCGCCGTGCGCAAGCAGGTACCAGTGGTAGCTGCGAATATCTGCGCAGTGCAAGCTAACAGAGAACCCCTCACAACCTATGATGGCTATGGTTCCTGCCCGCTGACAGTTGAGCGCGGCAAGATTGTGCTAGCCGAATTCTGCTACGGCGGCCGCGTCGCGCCAACATTCCCCTCTTGGCTCAACAATGGCACCAAACCCACCAGGCTGGCCTGGTTGCTCAAGGCCGTTGGCTTGCCCTTTGTGTATTGGAATATGATGCTTAAAGGTCACGAATGGTTCACCGACTGCCCAACGGAAAAATAAATGATGTGGAGAAATTTGCTCGGGGCTGTGCCAGCGGTATCTTGGCTGCGCAGCTATAACCGCACAACCTTTCAAGCGGATCTGGTTGCTGGTGCTGTGGTCACGATGATGTTAATCCCGCAATCACTGGCCTATGCCCTGCTTGCAGGACTACCAGCAGAGACCGGTCTCTATGCGAGTATCTTCCCGCTAATGGCCTACGCCATTTTTGGTAGCAGTCGCGTCCTCTCGGTTGGACCAGTGGCGGTTGTATCTTTAATGACAATGGTGGCGCTAGGTAAGATTGTCGAGCAGGGTTCGGCTGATTATCTCAGTGCAGCTATTGCACTGGCTCTGCTCACCGGCGCTATTTTACTATTGATGGGTATCTTTCGACTTGGCTTTATTGCCAACTTTCTCTCACACACCGTGGTCTCGGGGTTTATCACGGCCTCGGGGATTTTGATCGCCCTGAGTCAGTTGCGCCATCTCTTTGGCGTCTCAGCGCATGGCGACACCATTCCGGAAATCCTCACGACCTTATCGGCTAATCTCAGCAGCATCAACAATATCACCGCGGCACTAGGCTTGTTGGTGTTGGTGTTTTTATTTTGGGCGCGCTCAGGTGTGGTCCCGCTGCTCGGTCGCTTCGGCGTTGCCCCCGGCACTGCGGCCCTGATCGCCAAAGCGGCGCCAGTGATCGGCGTAGCTGCCACCATCCTCTGTGTCTGGGGGTGGCGCTTGGATACTCAAGGGGTCGCCATTGTCGGCACTATTCCCACTGGTCTGCCAGCATTGGCGTGGCCGACTATCTCCGTTCAATTAGTTGAGCAACTCTGGGTCCCGGCCCTAAGTATTGCCATTATTGGCTATGTTGAGTCCGTTTCCGTTGGCAAAACATTGGCGGCAAAAAAGCGTGGCAACATTAATGCTAACCATGAACTATTCGGGCTCGGCGCCGCTAATATTGCGTCGGCTTTTTCCGGCGCTTTTCCGGTCACCGGCGGGCTATCTCGTTCAGCGGTTAATTTCGATGCTGGTGCAGCGACTCAGGCGGCGAGTATTTATGCCGCTATTGGCATTGCGCTAGCTTCATTGTATCTGACGCCCATGCTCTACTTTTTACCCAAGGCAACGCTGGCCGCAACAATTATTGTCGCGGTTCTTTCCATTGTTGATTTCTCTATTGTGAAAAAAACCTGGCGCTATTCAAACAGCGATTTTCGTGCACTGATAATTACCATCCTCGGCACATTGCTGTTTGGGGTAGAGATCGGCGTGATCTGCGGCGTTCTGCTATCGATTGGCCTCTACCTCTATCGCACTTCGACGCCCCATGTAGCAGAAGTCGGCCTAGTGGCGAACACCCAGCACTTTCGCAATGTGCGACGCTATCATGTCACCACCAACCCAAGGATTCTCAATTTGCGCGTCGATGAGAGCCTATTTTTTGCCAATGCCTCGTTCCTGGAAAATCTGATTTACGACAAAATTTATGAGAATGACCAAATCGCCCATGTGGTATTGATGTGCAGCGCTATCAATGAAATTGATTTCAGTGCCTTGGAGGTACTCGAAACCATTAATCAACGACTTGGCGAACAGGGAATCAAACTACATCTATCTGAAGTAAAGGGTCCGGTGACAGATGCCTTGCGTTATTGCGGTTTTGGCGAACATCTGACAGGCAATATCTACCTGACGCAGTTTGAGGCTTTCGAAGACTTGACCACTAGCACGCAGGTTTAGCAACAGACTACGCTTTGCTATAAACCCGATCCAAACAACAATCAGCCACCGTTAGCACGAAGAGGAATTTATGGAACTCGATCCATTTTTACTGTCTCGCATTCAGTTTGCCGCCAATATCAGCTTTCATATTCTCTTTCCGAGTATCACCATTGGACTGTGCTGGTTTCTGTTGTTCTTTCGCCTGCAATACACGCGCACTGGCGATAAGTCTTGGGAGTACGCCTATTTCTCGTGGGTGAAAATATTCGCCCTGACCTTTGCCCTAGGCGTAGTATCGGGTATCACCATGAGCTTTCAGTTCGGCACAAACTGGCCGGGTTTTATGGAGCGCGTCGGCAATATTGCCGGACCGCTGCTCGGCTATGAAGTGCTGACCGCTTTTTTTATGGAGGCGTCATTTCTCGGCATCATGCTGTTTGGCAAAGACAAGGTGAGCAATCGCGTGCACCTCATCTCAACTTTCCTGGTCGCCATCGGTACCACCTTTTCCGCGTTCTGGATTATCAGCCTCAACTCATGGATGCAAACACCCGTCGGCTATGAAATTCGAGACGGGGTTTTCTTTGCCACAGACTGGTGGGCGATTATCTTTAATCCGTCATTCCCTTATCGCATGACCCATATGCTGATCGCCAGCCTGCTCACCAGTGCCTTTATGATCGCTGGCATTAGTGCCTGGCGCGTACTCAAGGACAGCGATGGCCCAAGCACCTGGTTGCTGCTGCGGGTTAGCTTGATCGCCGCAGCAATATTGACGCCAGTGCAAATTGTTGTCGGCGACTTGCATGGACTCAATACGCTGGAACACCAGCCGGCAAAAATTGCCGCCATGGAAGCGATCTGGGAGACTGAAAAAGGCGCGCCATTTACGCTTATTGGACTACCCAATGAAGAGACTCGAACCACTGACTATGCGCTAAAAATCCCCAAAGCCGCCAGCCTGGTATTGACTCATGATGCCGACGGTGAGTTACCCGGGCTGGATCAGTTTGAAGGTGAGCACCCACCCGTGGGCATGGTGTTCTGGTCATTCCGCGTAATGGTTGGGATGGGTTGTTTAATGTTGCTAATCAGCTGGATCGGCTGTTGGCAGTTGTGGCGTAAAAGACGGTTAAACAAAACCTATCTAATGGCGCTAGCACCGATGGGATTTTCCGGTTGGGTCGCGGTATTAGCGGGCTGGTGGGTGACCGAGATTGGGCGTCAGCCTTGGGTGGTTTACGGCGTGCTGCGTGCGCGCGATGTGGTTGCTGACCATCCTCCGGAAGTCTTGATCGGCTCATTGACTGGCTATCTCGCGCTCTACGGCTTTTTGCTGATCGCCTATATCGGCTCACTCAATTATCTGTCATCGAAACCACCCCGCTCTGCGGTGTTATTACATGAATACCACCTCAGCTCAACCACAGCCGAATCTGACGTCAAATAAAGGGAACATAGAAAAATGGAACAGTTTTTACCTATCGCGTTTATGTTGATTATGGGGCTGGCGTTGCTGATTTACACGTTGCTCGATGGCTATGACCTTGGTGTTGGCGCGCTGCTACCTCTGGCGAATGATCAAGAAAAAGATCTTATGATCGCCTCGATAGGGCCTTTCTGGGATGCCAATGAAACCTGGATTGTGCTTGGCGTTGGGGTATTGTTAATCGCCTTTCCTGCCGCCCACGGAGTCATTCTCAGCGCGCTGTATATTCCCATCACGATTATGTTGTTCGGTTTGATTCTGCGCGGCGTGGCCTTTGATTTTAGAGTCAAGGCCGGCGATATCCACAAAACACGCTGGAATCGGTTGTTTTTTATCGGCTCTGTGGTCGCGTCAGCCTCCCAAGGCTGGATGCTCGGCTCCTATATCACCGGCTTGCAGCCCAGCCTAACCAATACGCTATTTTCTGTTTTAATCGCCCTGACACTGCCCGCTCTCTATGTCATTTTAGGCGCCTCATGGCTAATGATGAAAACTGAAGGAGCGTTGTTTGATAAGGCCATCAAGTGGGCTCAAGCTGCGATTATTCCAATGGGTATCGGTCTATTGCTGGTCTCAATCGCAACCCCATTAGTCAGCCAGAGTATTGCCGATAAATGGTTTGTGTTGCCCAATGCGATTGGTCTGCTACCGATACCGCTGAGCTGTATGATTATCTATGCCGGACTACTTTGGATACTTCGTCGGCCAGACCTGCTCGCACGCGGCTATGCCTGGACAGTGTTTGCTGGACTGGTACTGATCTGTCTTATGGCATCATTGGGGCTGGCCTATAGCCTGTTTCCTTACATTGTTATCGACCGACTAACGATTTGGGAATCTGCCGCCGCCACGGAATCATTGCAATTAATTTTTTATGGCGTCGCAATCACTCTCCCCGCGATAATAGGTTACACCATTTTTGTCTATAAAATTTTCCATGGCAAAGCCCGTGAGCTGTCCTATGAATAGTGTCGCCCTAACCAGACGCCAACTCGAGCAGTCTCTCAAACTCTTTAATCTACTCGGCGCCATTAATGGGGTGCTAACAGGAAGCAGCTGAGTATCTCCAGGAGCGGGAAAAAATTTATACTGGCAGCTCGGAGCAATGGAAATTATATGAACAGCACTTGGGGCCGACGCTCATGGCTCTGAAGGAGAGCCCAATAATTCATTAGCCTCGACCCATATCGCTTTCCAAATAAGCCTCAACCTTGTCCATATGTGCGCGCATGCGCGAAATTAACTCAGGCAATACATTTTCTGGCATGTTGTGCGCCATATCCTCGAGCAGCACAAACTCCGAGCCGTCGATTAACTCAGCAGTATGCATACCATGTTGCGGGGGTAATAGAGGATCATCTGCGCCGTGCATCACTAGGGTGTTGGCTTGAATGCTGGCGACATCGACAGAGCGGTCACCGGTTTTAAAAATTGCCATCAACTGTCGCGGCATTGAGTCAGGATAAAACCCTCGCGCGCGCATCATCGCATCGCGCTCCGCGGCAGCATCACCCACTGCAAGCTCACGTAAATTGCTCTCGGCCTGTCGCGTCGGCCAGGGTAAATGGCGCGCCCCAGTGGACGACATAATTGAAATTAAGCTGCGCGTGCGCTGGGGGTATTGAGCTGCGATAATTTGCGCGATCATACCCCCCATCGACGTACCAATAATATGTGCATTCTGATAGCCCAGCTGATCCATTAACGCCACGGTATCAAGCGCCATATCGTCCAGCGTGTAGGGGGCATTAACGGCAAACCCGAGCTTTTGCTTGATCAGTTGCAACCACAGGGTCGGCTGCCCCCAGCTATCAAAGCGCGTGGAGCCACCCACATCGCGATTATCCAGCATCAATAGCTGATAGCCGCCCTCTTCAAGACCCTTGATTAGGGTATCGCCCCACACCAGATTGGAGCCACCGAGGCCCATAATCACTACCACCTTAGGTTTATCCGGTTTCTCATTTAGTTCTTCACCAACAATCCGGTAGGCGATTTCAACGCCATTGACCGCGACGGTATGCAAGGGATGTGATTCGATATAACTGCGCGAATACTCGGCACTGACCAACTGCGATGCCAGAACTAGCACAAGCGTTAACAAAACGGCTTTCATCATACTTTCCTTATCGACATGCCTGCCTAAGCAACCAGTGACGCCAGCACAATGCGCTGACCTTGAAAGGGACGCCGTCCATGCATCACCAAAAAATTGTCTAACACGGCAACATCACCCGACTGCCATGGAATATCAAAGGTCAGCTCATCAGCTAGCGCGATGGCCTGCGCCATATGCTCGCTATCAATCGCCGAACCATCGCCAAAACAGATCGATTTTTCGCCGTTATTGCGTGCGTCTTTCCAGCCGCGAAAGGCGGCAATCAGCTGATTAAAAAAGACGCTCCTGCCATCGTGTAATTGGCGCACAGCCGGCAACACCGGCGTGGTGACACTCAGGGAACCGTCTTGCTGCCACTGCCAGTCGTAATCTAGGTGCTCAAGTTTTTTCTCGGCCTGCTCTCGGCTCTCGGCACTCAAGGTGCTCTGCCAACTTCGGCCCTGACCAGAGGCCAGATCCTCTTCGAGGGGCATGGTCTGGGAATAGCGCACCCCTTTGTTTTCGCAGTCCGTGACAAACTCAGGCAGCTGCTCTCTGAGTTTGTGTAACAGAATATCGGAGCGACAAATCGGCGTAGCACCGCCTTGTTCGGCGGCCTGCTGACAAAAAAACAACAGCTTCGAGGGATAAACTGGCGTCTGCGCCATCTCATGATGCAAAAATATAGACACATGTGGCGGTGCTTCATTGGCAGTAAAAACCAACTCAGTGCGATTGCGTCTGACGGCATTCGACAGCGACTCAGCATAGGTAAAGTTGGGCCAGTCAAAGGCACGAATAAAATCATCAAAGTCGCTATCGTCAGTCACGCCAAAACCGCGAAATAAAATAGCCCCGGTCAGCGCCAACTGATCTTCAATGCGATCACGATGCTCAGCAATCCATTCGGCTATAGAAGCCTGATTGCCGATTTGCTGCGCACTGCAGACCAGCGGGAAAACGCTTTGCGGATAATATTGCTGGCTGGGCAGATGGATGGATTCAACTTCTAAACGAGTCATGGCAGCTTAATCGTAAATTGAATGAAAAGTATTGAAGGCAGCCTCACAGAACAGCGCCGGATCATTAAAACGACGGTTTTGATTGAGCGCCGAAATAGCATCCATTTCGTCGTCGTTCAGGCTGAATTCAGAGAGCGTCAAATTTTCAATTAGACGCTGAGGATTACTGGTTTTTGGAATCACCGCAGTGCCTCGCTGAATACCCCAACGCAACACCACCTGGGCCGCCGTAGCACCGGTTCGCTGCGCCGCAGCCATCACCGCGGGATCGGTTAATACCGTGTCATTAGCGCTGGCCATATCCAGCGCCACATAGGACAGCGAACCCAACGGCGAGAACGCCGTGACTGCCATATTGTACGATCGCGCTGTGCGCAATAAGGCTTGCTGGGTAAGGTGAGGATGCGATTCGATCTGTAGCATGGCCGGCTTAATCCGCGCGTAGCTCATCAAGTCATGCAACAGACCCGAGGTGTAATTACAGACGCCAATTTGGCGCGCCAAACCGTTTTCGACTAGCTGTTCCATGGCGCCCCAGGTTTCACTCAACGGCACCGCATCAAGCTCCATACCGGGACTCTCGACGCTGGGATCAAACAGCCACTCCGGTGGATAGCGATGATTAAAATCGACATAGCGCAGGGCTATCGGAAAGTGCACCAGATAGAGGTCAATATAATCCAAACCCAGATCATCCAGCGATCGGCGACAGGCCGCTTCGACATGCTCAGCGCGGTGATAGGTGTTCCACAGTTTGCTGGTAACCCAGAGCTCTTCACGACGACAGAGACCCTCTGCAATGGCTCTGGCGATGCCTTCGCCAACCTGCTTTTCGTTGCCATAATCCGCTGCGCTATCAAGATGCCGATAGCCAACTTTGATCGCCTCATACACCGCATCTGCAGCACTGTCCTGATCGATTTTCCACAGACCAAGACCGACGGCGGGCATCGACCTAGAAGAAACTTTTATAACCTGCGACATAATATTCCTAAGCGTTTAAGTAATCGGCTAGGCCATTGGCCGCCATAAATTGGTTGATATCTACTGCCCCACCACTGGCCATGGAGGCCTGCGCCGCACTGGCGACAACCATTGACCAGAGCCCCTGCAGTGGCGTCGCCGCCGGCACAGACCGTCCTTCGAGTTGGTCGACAAACGCAATATGTTCAAAGTAAGTGGCGCCGTGATGGCCGCTCTGCTCTATCAGTGCCGGGTAAGTCACATCGATGGTTTTTGATCCGCCCAGCTCACCGGCTTCAATAGCAAGCGACGCTTTAGAGCCCTGCTGCTGATGAAAATTAAAGACTTCTTTCGCCGTTAAGCGACCGCGGTCACCGCTCACAACGAGCTCTTCACTAAAGTCATGGCAGAACATATTGAGGGTGAAATTGGCGCGAGTGCCGTTGGCATAATCAATTACCACGAAGGCATGATCATCAATATCTGATGCGTTGCCGTCGCGCTCGAAGTCAATAAAGTTAACCGCCTGACCACCGCTGGCATAGACCTTGGTTGGCTGCGACTGGGCGAGCAAATTAATCAGATCAAAATAATGGCAGCATTTTTCCACCAGGGTGCCACCGCTATTGGCATTAAATTTATTCCACTGCTCAACCTTATCCAAAAACGGCGGCCGATATTCACTGAGGCTAATGGTTTTGATTTCACCCAGGGACGCTCTGCTCAGCGCTTCGTGAAACGCCTCGACATACTGCGCCTTGTAACGGTATTGCAAACCAATCTGAATAAACGAGGAATAGGCCCGAGCCATGGCCTCGGTCGCCGCGGCATCCTGCAAATCAGTGGCCATGGGTTTTTCTAAAAAGATCGCCTTGCCCGACTTGATCGCGGTTTGCAGAATCTCGAAGTGAGTATGGTTGGGCGTACAGATAAACAGCGCGTCGACAGCGGGATCATTGCAGGCAGAGTCTAGATCTTGGTAACGCAACAGCGGCTTCTCCGAGTAACGAGAAAAATTGGCCTCGGCAATATCCATGCTGTGCTTTTGGGTATCGTAAATGCCATGGATTTGCGCGCGGCCGAGCAGAGTCGCCACTCGCATATGCTCTTGCCCGATAGTGCCGGTGCCAATAATCACTAGATTGTGGCTCGGCACTGGGCGCTGATAGAGATACTTGTCACTATCGGCAATATGCTGCTGGCCAGGTGAGTCCTCAAAGAAACGTAATCTGGGTTTGTTTGATTTATTTTTTTTCAATCTCTGTTCCGCTTTTATAATTTTGTTATCGCGAGTCGAAAACTGGCAGCACGCCACCACATCAGCATATTAATACTAACCAGGGCCAAGATCAGTGGCCAAAATGCCATCGTTAATCCATTGACCAAACCAATCGGCGAAAACAGCAGATACAGCGCGACCACCGATGAAGCCAATGATACTGCGCAGGGCACAGCAAAGCGCCAGGCTTGCAGGTCTAGCCTATCGCTGCGCTTAAAGGTCCAGGCCTGGCGGCGGGGAAACCAGCGGCCAATCAATAGCATCATTGCCACTTCAATCGCAAATAGAATTGCGTAGAGGTGCAAAAAGTGAATCGTCAGCCAGTCGTCGAAGACAAACTTCAATAGCCCATAGGCGAGCACATGAAAAATAATCACCAACTTTGCCGCCAGCGCCGGCACACGACGGGTAAACAATCCGACAATGACAATAGCGATTACTGGAATATTATAAAAGCCGGTGAAGATGCGAATAATTTGCCACAGCCCCTCTGGCGCGAATTGCAACATCGGTGCGACAACAAATGAAAACAGCGCGATCACCACCGATGCCCGCTTGGCAATCTTGACCAGCTGTTTATCGTCCACGGCTGCGGCTCCTTGGCGCTGTTTAAGGGGGAGATAGATGTCCAGGCAGAACAGCGTCGCGGCGCTGTTTAGCAGCGAATTAAATGAGCTAAATACCGCACCCAACAACACCGCCAAAAAGAACCCCATGGCATAGGTCGGCAACACATCGCGGATCAATTGCGGGTAGGCCAGATCAATTGATGGCAGGCCGCCATCCGAGCCAACTGGACCATAGAGATGAAAAGCAATCACCCCCGGAATCATCATCATAAACGGCACCAGGACCTTTAAGAACCCGGAGAACAACACGCCCTTTTGACCCTCGGCAAGATTCTTCGCCGCCAGGGTGCGCTGAATCACATATTGATTAGTACACCAATAAAATAGGTTGGCAAAGATCATCCCAGTAAAGAGCGTGGCAAACGGGGTAGGATCACTTGACCCACCAATGGAATTGAGCTTCTCGGTGTGCGTATTAGCCACTATATGCAGCCCCTCGCCAACACTGCCATTGCCCAGCGCAGAGAGTCCCAGCAGCGGCACCGCAAGGCCGATCAGCAGTAGACCAATACCATTTAGGGTGTCTGATACGGCAACCGCTTTAAGGCCGCCAAACACGGCATAGAGCCCGCCGATACTGCCAATCATCACAATAGTCAGGGTCAGCGCCTGACTATAGGGCAAGTCAAACAACGCCGGCACATCGAACAGGCGCAGCACCGCAATAGAGCCTGAATAGAGCACGGAGGGAATCGTCACTAGACCGTAACCAAGCATAAATAGCAGCACCGTTAAGCGTCGCACATCGTCATCAAAACGGTTATTTAGAAACTCAGGCAAGGTGGAAAAGGCACCAGCGAGATAGCGTGGCAGAAAGATGAACGCCATGCAGATAGTGGCGAACGCAGCGGTCACCTCCCAAGCCATACTGCTTAGATTAAACCCATAGGCAGAGCCATTGAGGCCGATTAACTGTTCCGCCGAGAGATTAGTCAAGAGCAGCGAGCCGGCGATAAACACTGCCGTCAATCCCCGCCCCGCGAGAAAATAACCGTCGCGATTGTCGACCTCTCCCCGCGTCTTGCGATAGGAAATCCAAGCGACCAGCAGCATAAAGAAAAGACAACTTAACAGCGTTGCGCTCAAATCCGTTGTATTGATAGCGTCCCCCATGGTGGCCAATTAATAGCCTGACACTGATTTTTATAATTATGCGGCTATTCTAGCTTAAATCGGGGTCGTTGCATTATGGAACCGAATAGAGAGCCGGGTGAATTTAAGAGGCTGCTGGCGGCTGCGTGAGATCCCTCAACTGCGGTCGAGATGACGCACTCAGTTCTGCGCCGGGATCAACCACTGATTGGCCGACAGATCGACGGCGCCGCGCATTTCTTCTTGCACAACCCGGTCGATAATATAAATGCCTCGCTCCGCCATCATCGGGAAACTATCTTCGCCGGCCTGAGTACTGGTTCGGTCTGGGAAATTCCGCCGTGTACGATGGATCCAATAGGTATCTGATAGATTATCTTGAGCAAACAATTGCATAAGTTTTTCGTTACCCATAATAAAGCCATAGAGCCCACCCCAGGTAGCGGTTGGATTGTCCGAATCCCATCCAGCTAGTGAGCCAATCTTGATGGTTTTAACCAGATCCCCTTGACCATAAAACAGACTGATTAAACTCGCTGCAAAATTGATCGCCGCATCAAAGGGTTCACGGTAGTCGTAGTTGGCATGACCGGCTATTTGATAACGCTGGTAAACCGCATCACGAGTCTGCTCCCAATCACTTTTGTTCGGGTTGGCAAGATAATCCTGCAGAATAAAATCATACATATCAGCCACCACGGAACCAGCCGGCAGGTACTCTCGAGCCTGCTCGGAAAGCCAATGTATTTGTTGCTGCAAAGGTTGTTCACTATCGACCAAGGTCGCCAGTGAATACATCACCACATAGAACTGAGCCGCCCACTCGGCATCGAACTTGGCCGACACACGAATCGGCAACTGAGCCATTCTCAACGCAATATCCGGGCGACCAGGCGCAAACAGACCAAAAATCTCAGTCGTCAGTTGCGCATCAATCATCATATGCTTATCGTTATTTTTCGGCTCACTGGTCGCTGGCGGCAGCATGCCCTGCTCCATCAGTATCCGCGCGCGCTCATTAGAGACCCACAAGAAATTTTCAATCACAGGCTCTGAGTATGAAAACTTCTTGTACAGCGGCGCATCATGCTCAGAGTAGATATGTGTTAGCCAACCAGCGCGAATCTGCTCAGCGCTAAGCATGCTGGTGCTGTGCTGATCGAGTAAGTGCTGATACATATACTCAATATCCGTGTCATCGTCGGCCCCCCAAGGCTCCCCTTTCTCGACAAAATAAAAATCAATGAAATCAGCATGGGGTACATATTCGCCCCAAATAGCCATCTGGTCTGGCGCTCCCCAGTCCTCATCAGTATAAAAAGGCGCGGTAACCTTATCCATTTCAGTGATCAGTCCAGTCCAGTTGGCAATACTCTGACCGAGCCAAAAACCATGTAATTTATCTCGGTAGGCAGCTCGATCAATCACGACATCACGCGCAAATTTTCGATAGCCTGGAGTGACGCTATTCCTATAAACTAAAATAGTAGTCCCAGATAGTTGGTCGCTCACCTGATGGTCGACCATCTCGCAACTGCCAAGCAAACAGGTCAAAATCAGACACACAGCTGTACTTGAAGTCTTCATTTAAATGACGCCAAGATCAAATAATAGCGAGTGAACGTTACAACAAAAGTTAGGTTCATTAACGTCAGCCTAAATGCCCTGTTTTTACATAAATCAGTGCACCATCATCTTTGGTATAGGGCGTATGTTGGCTTAGGTGTGGGCTGCGCAGCCAGGTGCCCTTGGGGTATTCACCGTAGTCATCATAAAAAGTCCCTTCAAGCACCAGTATTTCTTCGCCTCCCCAATGTTGATGGCGATTAAAACGGGTATTCGGCTGCCATTTGACGAGTGCGACATGCTCCGCTTGAAACTCATGTAATGGCATCACCGACAGCCCCTCGACCATTCCTTGAAACCACTGAGCGGTGCCGGTATCGATAATTTTATGCTCTGTATCCTCTGCTGAAAATTGATGCAGTTTGACAAAGATAACCGCACCCTCTGCACCCACTTTTGGTGTATGAGACGAACCGATTGGGTTGCGGACATAGGACCCTTTCGGATAGGCATGATGCTCGTCGGCAAACAGGCCTTCGAGAACAAAAAACTCTTCGCCCCCACCATGGCTATGAGGCGAAAATACGCTATTCGGCGCGTAGCGAACAATCGATGTAGCGCGGGCAACTTCATCGCCAATACGGTCTAGCATCATGCGCTCTACCCCCGGTAAAGGAGATGGCTGCCAACGATAATCATCGGCATAGAGCACAACTCTCTGATCAAAGTCGGCATGGTAGCGCATCGGGCTTGATGATTTTTTCATGGTGCTCACATTAATATTTCACTATCCTCATGATACAGAAGTCATGTTAACTATGCTTGCGGGAGTCAATAGCATTAAGCGCTGAAGACCACCTTAAACATCGTCGCGTATAGCTTTTGAGGGACATTTGAATCTAGACTGAAGAGCCGGCATATGAGCACTCAAACAACTGCATTGAAGAGGCAAAAGTACGTCTACCAATGGGCGCAATTAATGGAGAGCCCTTGGTGAGCACCTCGATTGAAAATATGATCGCACTAATACAAGAGTGCCGCTCGCGGAACAACGACCTTGGTCGCACGTTTAGCGCTGGCAGCATAAGTGATATCTGCCACCATATCGGACTTCCCTTCCTGATTGCCCCGCTAACAAAAGCCGGGCGTCCTCAGAATGACGCCTGTACTCGCGACAAGGCGCTTGAGCAGCTCAGGTCATTTGGTTCAGGGTCTGGTGAGTTTTATTTTGCTGAGGCCATGAAACCGTCGATTGTGAATATTGTTAGCCACAAGAGCGCACGAGCAAGATGGATACACGAATTAATCCAAGAGGGTGAAACTAAGACTGAAGCCATTATCCGGGTGCTTACGCTATGGGATGTCCCAGAAAGCTCCCCTCAACTCGACAGACACACTATCACGGTTGAGTATGAGCAATGGCTTCAGCAACAAGATAACCCGCCAACTAATAGAATTCCTGAGAAAAGCAACTGAGAACCAATGGAACTGGCAGCAGATGTTGTGCATTCCATCTTGTAATGGTCCAATAGACATCGTGGTTACGTAAGGTTTCAAAGGTTTAATATATAAGGGATTTGAGTTGACTGGTTTAAAGAAAGCGTTGTTACCTTACGGGACAACATCAAGTGCACCCTCTATCGTATTGCCGGATACCGCCCTGTTCCTTTCCGAGCGCGGCTCTCTGACTAAGAACTATTTCGAGAATGCAGTTGAATTGTTAAACAGAGAATACGACGCGATAAGAAGTCTTGCGGCATTAAACGAGCTCGTCTACAACGCATCTTATAACTTCGTTCCTCGGGTCGGCCAACGGTATCATCTGTATCAAAAGGCTGATGGACGTTATCTACTGAGCATGATTGAAAATTGGTCGGCACACGAGTTTGTAGCGTCTGTTGAATACACTGCCGACAGTGTATGGAAGGATGTAGCTTCTTTTTAAATTGCAGCTGCCAGCTGAGGCTGGCGCTCGAGAATATTGGCTTTGTAGAAACTGGGTATAGGGATAGACTTGCGGGTTGTCGGGTCGACAAATACCTGGGTGACTCCGCCTTTAGCCAAAAGCACGCCGTCGGCATTGTTGTATAGCTCAAATACAGCATCAGCACTTGATGTGCCCAGACGCGAATATCCGGCAGCAACTCTCACCACGCTGTTCCCTCCGATCTCATTGATGTAATCACAGTGGATATTAACGGTAAAGATAAGGCAGGGTGCGATCAGAGGGTCCATGATATTGAGACCCAGCTCCTCCATGTAGGCGCCAAGGACCTCATCCCCATAGACTAAATAGTTAGCAAAATAGAGGTGCCCCTGAGCATCTAGATCTCGGAATCTCACGTTAACAACGTCGCTAAAGGGTAAATGGCTTTGCATGTGAAAAAAATATCCTTACGCGCTGTGAGATGGGCTTTGCTGTTTAGCAGTCTAAGGCATAGACAAACTGCTGTAAAATTGACATATTTTGTGATCATTAACCAGCAAATCTGGGTGACAAAGAGTCTTTGTAGGTAGACTATTTATATCTAGA
>JAFMBY010000079.1 GCA_017858135.1 Porticoccaceae bacterium
AATTACAAGGACTCAGCAGGCTCCCCCGTGGCCTGTGGAATAGCCCCCCTGCCTCTTTTAAAAGGCTTAATTATGTACACACAAATGTACACACAGTCATGATTAAAAGGTGGTTGACACCAAATTGGTTTAAGTCAATGATTACAGGGTGTGCGAAGGTAAAGGCTTTGCAGTAATCGAGCGAGACGTGGGTGCACTCCGGGTGCACCAAATAAAAAACCCCAGCTTTTATAAGCTGGGGTTTTTTATTTGGCCCTCCCGGTTGATTTGAGGTAAATCCCCGGGTTCGATTAAATGCGTAGCATTTAAGACAAGTCGCAACGCGACGCAGCCCGCAGGGGCATTTCCGCACGCGCGGAAATGATCAATCCCGCAGGGTGCACGCTCCTTAATTCAAAAACCCCCAGCTTATATAAGCTGGGGGTTTTTATTTGGCCCTCCCGGTTGATTTGAGGTAAATCCCCGGGTTCGATTAAATGCGTAGCATTTAAGACAAGTCGCAACGCGACGCAGCCCGCAGGGGAATTTCCGCACGCGGGAATATGAGCAACTACAGTGTCTTTGACAGCGCTTTACAGCCAGTGATCACTCAAGACATCTGAGACTAACTTCACCAACTGTGTCTGACTGTTGAGGTCGGTCTTATAAAATACCGAACTTAATTGTGTACGCGCCGTATTGCGAGACACGCCAAGAGCTTCAGCTGCAGCGGTCAAGCTTAAACCCTCAAGTAATTTTAGCGTTAGCCTCGCCTCAGCTAGGGTCACCCCAAATATATCGATTAATAAACTGGGGGTCGGCAATTGACGGCGATTGGCGTCGCGCAACAGTAGTAACAGTTCCGGGTTATTTTCGGCGCCCATAAAATCACCACTGTCTACTGGGCGAATCAACGCCCCCCAACTTGAGATAGCTTGCGGACGATTAATAGTAAATTTATCGGGTAGCTGTTGCGGTTTGCCCTGGGCAATATTATGACGAAGCTTTTCGCAAATAGTCGTCAGTGTTAGCTGGTCATCCGCATCCACGCAGCATAGTTTTTTGCCAACTAGAGATAGACCATCTTTATTACTCAGCACCATCTCGGCTAAATAATTTTTCGCCATCACCTCATAGTTTGCGCCGAGAATAAAACAGGCAATCCCCATGGAGGACAGTAGCTGTTGATATATCGCTTGGCTAACGCCACCGATCTCCATTCGAGAATAGATGGCCAACGACTTTTTCATCAATGGAATAATAGTGGCCAATCGTCGTCTGTCATCATCGGAAAATTTAGGCTCATCCCCCATACGAACAACCCGTAACCTGAGCCTGCTATGGTTGTCATTATTGTTGTCGCAAATATCAAAACCCATGATGTCGGTGACATCATAGACTTTTAGAAAATACTTATAATGGTCCAAATTTTCCAGTTCACGCTGGGTGACTCGATCGTTTAGGCAAAATACGCGGTCTTCTGGCAACTCAGCAAAAGGCGAATCTTTGTAACTATTGGTTTGAAAATCCAGCAGCGCGTCTTGGTTATCAAAGAGCGTTATTGTTGATCCGGGACCCTCTTCTGTGGGGCGGCGAATTACCAGTGATGCGCTTTTGGTTGCGACATACCGCTCAAGTAATTTCAGCAGACTATGCCATGGAGGTGTTTCCAAAACCCCTTCATAGATAGCCTCACTGAGGGGATGCGACTGAACCAGTTTATCTGTAGACACAAAAAACCTCGGGTTATAAATTGTCGGCGCGATCAAAAAAGAAAATGGCGGAAGGGGTAGGAGTCGAACCCACCAAACACTTTATCAGCGTCTCATTGGTTTTGAAAACCAGGCATCCCACCGGGGATGTCGCCCTTCCATTATCAGAAAAAAACACCTACTCACTTAAGCTGCTGTTCAAGAAAAACGCCCTTTAGAAAATAGTTCTCTTCCATCATTGTGTCTGCGAGTAAACTGAACTGAATCGAGGTATTCTAGAATCTCTATTGTCAGACCTCTGCCGAGCCCCAACTGAGCCTTTGCGTGAATAACCGTAAAACATTGGCTGTCCTTCGCCAGTTCAATTATGGCTGTTTTAATGGCCTCTCTCGTTTCAGCGAGCATATACCGTTTTTGACTCAACTGAATAAGATCCCCACTTTTCAGTGCCGGTATTATCAATGCCGACAACTGTTCGCCGTTTAGCCCAGTCTCTTTTTCGATCTCTGATAGCAGTGGAACCTGAAATCCCCCTTTACGCAATATATTACTGAATAAAAACCAGCGCTGTTGAACCTGGGAAGATAGGGTCGGCCGATGGCCAGCCAAGCTTAAAAGCCCATTATTCACAAATACCCGGGCGTCTTTTATCAAGTCACTCAAGACAAGTCTGAAAAGTAGATTGATATCAGTCTTGAGGTGCTCAGCTAAGTCAGCCGCCAACACCCCTGCGGCCATTGGGTGATCATGATGCAGGCACTGCAAATGCTCACAGAGCTGGCGCTTTTCATTATCCAATCCCTCTTTTGAAACTAGGTACTTGCGCCCATCCAGTTGAATCATTTCTGAGCACTGCTGTAACTGCGGATTTAGCAGGCAGGCTTCACCCTGCCGTGCAGTCATATTCCAACTGCCTATAAACCGAGAGAAATCTATGGGTTCCTGAGTCTCTAAAATAATTTTTACTAGCACCGCTGATGGGTCGTCCTGCTCCATAGCCCTCAGGGATTCCAGACGCATGAATTGACCTCTGCGCCATGGTTGGGCTTGCGGTACCAACACTATTCCGCCACCCAGATTAATGCTCTCACTATCATCGCGGATTAAAAATCGATCTCCATGGCAAACCACCAGAGCCTGCTTTAAGACAATTTGCACCAGTGCATTATCAGCCCCGATTAATTTTCGCTCTCCACTGTTTTCTGCTGTGGGTGCTGTTTTGAGAATAAATATTTTGCCCGCTACGCGTCTGGCACCCAAATATATTTTAACCGGCATCATATGCTTGATCGGGAAGCTAATATCCGCCGCTATCTCTATGCGCCCATCAAATCGATCACTGGGCTCAATACACTGGATTGCCGATAAATAATCACCGCGTTCAACCGACTGTTTATCAAAGTCACCAACAAGATTAAACGAACAACGCTGGCCAGCCATGCCCTCCTCGGCCACTTGATTATTGGCGTTGAGACTGCGCACTCGCACAGTTGATGAAGCGCCCGATGTTGCCAGCAGACGCAGGCTGTCGCCAACCTTTACGGTGCCGGCGGCCACTGTACCGGTGACGAGCAAACCTATTCCCTTAAGGGTGAAGGCACGATCGATGGACATCCTGAACAAGCCCTGTGAGTTTCTCGGCTCTAGCACCCTGGCCTGATTATCTAGATACTCTTGCAGTGCCTTAATCCCACTGGCGCGCCCCTCAGCCTTACTCGACACTTCAAATATTGGGCTCTGGGGCAATAGCTTAATTGCACTGCACCGCAGAGTATCAATGGCGCCTCGATCGACAGCGTCTATTTTAGTAATGACCACCATTATCTGTTTAACCCCAAGCATAACCATGACCTGCAAGTGCTCTAGGGTCTGAGGCATAAGCCCATCGTCGGCGGCAATCACTAACATGCCTATATCAATACCACTAACCCCAGAGATCATGGTGTTGATAAAACCTTTGTGGCCGGGCATATCAATGAATCCGATGCTGATGTGGTCATCAACTTTGCGATAGGCAAAGCCTAGATTGATCGATAGTCCTCTGCGCTTTTCCTCTTCCAGCCGATCCGTATCCACTCCGGTTAACTGTTTAACCAGTGATGTCTTGCCATGATCCACATGACCGGCTGTAGCAACGATCACTCTAGGCGCCGGCGAGCAGTTGAAGCTGTTGCAGAAAATTGTCTTCATCGTCTAGACAGCGTAAATCGAGAAGCAATTGACCCTTGTGGATACGTCCGATAATGGGACAGGGCAATGCCCGCAAGGCTTCGGACAATTCGCGTATGGCACTGTCGTTGGGCGCTGTGGGCGCTATAGACAGCACGATGCTTTCGAGGGTTTCAATCGGCAATGCGCCACTGCCAATCTGACTGTAGCCGGTTTTACTGGCTACATGAAAGGTCTTGGAAAGTGCCGCCTGCACTTCTGGCACTAGGCGCTGGGCCTGCTGCTGCATATCCACTAGGGGCCGCGTAAGGTAGCGCAGAGTGGGGAGTTTGTTTATTAAACTAACCGGATCGCGATACAACTTTAACACTTCAGCCAGTGCTGCCAGCGTCATTTTGTCCAGTCTCAAGGCGCGCTTTAGGGGGTTCTTACGTATCTGATCCACCAGCTCTTTGCGGCCAGCAATAATCCCACACTGGGGACCACCCAATAGTTTATCGCCACTAAAGGTAATGATATCGACGCCATTGGCGATCGACTCCGCCGCCGTAGCCTCATGGGGCAGGCCCAAGGCGGCAAAATCAATCAGGCTGCCACTGCCTAAATCCGCGACCAGTGGCAACTGATGCTGTTGGGCTAATTCCGCCAGATCAATCTCTGATACGGACTCTGTAAAGCCTTCTATGCGATAGTTACTGGTGTGCACTTTTAATAGTAGGCCGGTGTTGACACCGATCGCCTCGGCATAATCTTTCAGGTGGGTGCGGTTGGTGGCACCGATTTCCACAAGCTTACAGCCGGAGCCTAGCATCACTTCAGGTATGCGAAACGAGCCGCCAATCTCAACCAATTCCCCTCGAGAAACTGGCACCTCACGCTGGTTGGCAAGTGTATTTAAGGTCAGTAATACCGCAGCGGCGTTGTTGTTAACCACCGTGGCTGCCTCAGCTCCGGTCAGTTCACATATCAACCCTTCTATGTGGCTATCGCGCTCGCCACGACCGCCCTGTGCAAGGTCAAACTCTAGATTGCTCGGAGCTCCGGCCACTCTGACCACGGCATCTAGGGCCTCCTGAGGTAATACTGCACGCCCCAAGTTAGTGTGTAAAACAGTGCCGGTGAGATTGATTACAGGCTTGAGAGATGGCTGGTTTTTTTCCTCAAGATGTACAATGCTAGCGGCTTTAATTCTATCGATACTTATCTCGGGGTTAGCACCCTGAGTAATGTCCTGACGCAGCCCATCTATGCATATGCCAACAACCTTGCTCACTTCTGAGTGACCGCGTAAATGGATCGCGTCAGCCATTTCTTGCAGTACGGCGTTGACAGAAGGCAGGCGTCGCTTCAAATTATTGGCCGTGGCAATTCGATTCATAAGTCTCTCATCTTAGCGCCTAGAATGTTCACAGTGGGCTTTAGCAAAGGGCGTCTAGTCTGCAGGCATCAACAGGCCCGAACCGAAGGCATAGGGCGTACTGCCGGCCATCAAATAAGGTTCGTTGCAACCGCTAGACTTAAGTAATTTGTCCAGCACAATCAATATATCGGCAGAGCCTACATGCCCAGTGTCATGCCCGGTGATCGTAAAGTTGTCTATGGGTATTTCAATTACACTGGCGATCAGCAGCATAAACAGATTGGATGTTTGGTTACAAAGTGCATGGTTAGGCACAACACCAAAGCGCTTTTTCAAAGCTTGATAACTGCTTTGATAGCCGAGCGCATATCGCTCTCTCATATCGACACCATCGACACCCACAAACTTGCGCTCAAAGGGGGTTGTGCCTTCGGGTGCTGTGGGTTTGCGCGTGCCACCGTACTCCACCAGCACAGCGCCATTGAGGTCACTTTGGCTGACAAATTCAGCGCCATAAAACAGACCTTTGGCTCTGTGATCTGTACTCATGCCAACAATAGTTGCTGCGCCGCCGTCCGCGTGCGCCCAGAGACCATAGCTTTCGCTGGCGCTGTGATCCACTGTATAAGACCATCGCTCGGCGGCGACCACTGCGGCGACACCGCCGCCACGCAGGGCCAGCCAGCCCTGAGCCATATCCAGTGCAGTGAGAGCACCCATGCAGCCAACGGTGAGATCAATACAGTTACAGTCACTGCTCATGCCGGCAATGGTTATCAACTCCGCGGACACCGACCAAGAGGGTAAATAGTCCCGGGACATTCCTGCAAAAATAACTAATTTAACCTCAGCGGGATCAACACCAGCATCCGCTAGGGCCGCTTTAAGTGCCTTGCCGCCCATGCTGCTTGGGTGGTCATCTTTAAGGGCATGACAGACATTATTCCAGCCTTCATAAATACTGGTGTCGGCACTACCCGCCTCAGCAACAATCTCCCGAACCGGTCTTGCTGGGGGTAAATAAACGCCGCTACCCAGAATAGATAAAGCCTGCTTTTTAGCTTGATCACCAGGGCCGGATCCAGTTTCAGTAATCTTTGTCATTAGGGACTCTCGTTGTTTAATAAACGCTGTGCCGCATCAGCTATCTGTTCAGCGCGCTGATACAAAATATTATCCTCAACCATCTGGGTCGGATGATTAATAACAATCGCTGGTAACGGAATATTCGAAGGTTGATAAACCATTGCCCGATCGATCTGCCCCCCAAAGGGCTCGGTCAAAATGGCGAAACCGGCAACGCCGATTCGCTGTAGTGCTATAGAGTCAAGCGAACTGCCCGACGAACAACTGCCTCAGTCGGATATGCCGCAGAGAACCAGCCCCCCCTCCTGGGAGAGCGAGTCGAGCATAGCTGCTGTCATGGGCCGACTGGCATCGTCCTTGACCAGAATTTCATCATTAACCTCGACTCCCCGCTGGCGCAGAATAGTTTGAGTCAATTTAAGAATCGTCATGGAGTTGGGCTTATGGTGATCGATCAAAACCACTCGCGACTGCTTGGGCTTGAGCCTCACGGTGATAGGTTCGGGTGCTGGCCTTGGTATGGGATCTACCAATAGCTCACAGCTAATATCACCACAGCTAATCAACTGCGCAATCGGCAGTGTTAGAGTGCCCAATGGGTTTGTTTTTTCCGTCATAGCTAACCTCGTTGTTATCTTTTTGTTCTATTTTCTAATTTCTTCTATGGCCATACAGACCACCTGCTGGCTGCCAACCCAGCGCGGTATCACTGCTGAGAATCGACCACCTTCAGCGCCGCACTCAATAAAAGACAGCTGCTCTAAATTTTTCAACGGCGACCGCAGGCTGTGCTCTTCAACGTCTGCGTAGGCAATTGGATCTTTGGGGATGCGGCCAGCTTTGATTAGATCATCAGTTTGGCGCCGGGCATTGTCATAAATATACTGCGCCGCCTGCTCTCGGGAAAACTGCTCTTTAACTAAGGCCATATGGTCCGGCGGAATAACCACAACAAAACCACCGGAACGGTAATACCAAGCTGTCTGCCCATAGTGATTCATGCAGTCACCGATAGTATCGAGGATGCTGGCGCCGGTTTCACCGTAGTGGTTGTTGCAAGAGTTGGGGCCTTCTGCCGACATGATTGATACTGCAGAGGCAGTGGAAGGCAATCCGTATTGAGTATGATATGGCCCCCATTCAGTCGCGGGGTGCTCAGCAATACAAAAGCTCAGTCTGCCGGGATGACCCACTGTGCCATGAGATGTGAGTACGCCACCGCCACTACCACAAAAGTGACGCATCATCTGAGCAAACCGTCCAACCGTGGCATTGGCTCGATTATTAGCGCCAAGCGCATTGGCGCTATGCTCAAAGCCTAACTGCTCGACAATAGGCCCACTGACAATCACTAAGACAGCTGCGCCACCTGTAGTGACTTCAACCCCGCCTAGATTAAATTTGGGGTCGAGCAAGGCTTTTGACAAGCTTCTCAGTAGTGGCCCATATTGCGTTTTACAGCCTGCCATGACGGCCGTGGCAGCCGCCTTTTCGGCCCGCACAATAATATTTTGATCGGCAATCTCGCCTATTACATCAGTGGCCTGCCAGCCCATTGCGGATAGCATTTCGTCGACCAAAGAACCGTATGGAGGTATCACCGGCAAGCCATCGCTCCAGCCGTTATCCATACAATTTTCAATATCTTGAAGCGTCTCGTAAGCCATGATCGGCAAGTCATCCCTATCAATAAATTTTACTCACTAAAAAAGTCTAACGAGAATAGTCCTGTCAGGGAATCGTACAGCTGTACTATGGCGCAAAGCCGTAGAAGAAATTAAAGTTAGCGTTTTAGCTGGCTGACCAGTTTAATAGCGTTTAGAAAGCGTTTGGCAGAGCACAGCAATACGCAGAAAAATATCCATTGACTAAATAAAGGTGAATTATGTATTACGGTTGGTTTGTTGTTAGCGGAGCACTTCTTGCTCAGCTCACCGTGGTGGGGTTTTTTACCTATGTTTTCAGTCTCTTGGTACTCCCCTTGCAAGTCAGCTTTGAAGCATCTCGTTCAGAAGTGATGTACAGCATGAGCTTAACCGCTATGTTGGGGCTTTTTCTTGCTCCTGTGGTTGGCGTTATGGCAGACAAATATCCCATTCGCTGGTTAATGGTTTCCGGGGCAGTTATTTTTGGCGGCGGCCTATTCGCCCTGTCAATGACTCAATCGCTGTTTCAATTTACTCTTTTATTTTGCATAGTGATGGGTACAAGCAATTTCTTATTAGGCCCATTGTGTGGATCGGCGATAATTTCTCGTTGGTTTACCGTGAATAGAGGTAAGGCTCTGGGTATAGCGGCCACAGGTTCGTCACTGGGCGGTATATTACTGCCCGCCTTATTTGTGCTTTGGCTGGCAGACGATGGCGATTGGCGCAGCGCTCTGCAAAATCTTTCTTATGGCGTGCTGTTTATTCTTCTTCCTTACCTGTTCTTTGTTATGCGTGATTTCACCGTGCAACAACAACCCAACAGCAGCGGACAAAATAATGATCGCGGCGAGAATGACATATTAGAAACAAATAGCGTACAGAGTGACTACAGCCTACAACAAATTATTAAGAATTCGAGTTATTGGATCGTGGGCATCAGTGTAGCCTTTTTACTCAGTACCTACAGCGCGCTGCTTGCTAACCTAACACCTTATCTCTCGGGCCAGGGTTTTGGAGAATCCATAGCCGCACAAGCGATAATGATTATTGCCATTTCAGGCTTCGTCGGGAAACTAGTATTTGGTTATGCGACCGACAAAGTCAGCTTAAAACTCGCCTTATCAGTGACACAACTCGCCGTAATAGTCGGCCTTTTACTACTGGCAGCTGGTCCATCTTACTGGGTGATATGTATTGCTATGGGGATTCTCGGCTTATCTACCGGTGGTATGTTGCCAGTCTGGGGAGCCCTTTTGGCGGCCATTTTTGGCACTGCGAGTTATGGACGCGTCATGGGACTAATGATGCCCCTGATTGTCTTGATCGTGATACCAGGCTATAGCTTAGCTGGCTACCTCTCTGATCAGTCGGGTAGTTACGGTCTGTGTTTTATCATTTTTTCCGCTGTGATTGCCATGTCGATGCCGCTAGCACAGATGCTTAAAATACCGCCACTGAAGGGCGCAGGGTAATTTTTTTAAAGACCTAATGGCCAAATGATTTTTCAAATACTGCATGGCTCAAACTTGTAATCCCCCCATTCACCGAAACAATTGTTTGTAGAACTTAGGCTGCTTTTAACAACTGTCGTGGCCTAAGGGGAATACTTTAACAAATACCAAACTCATTATGTTGGATAACGATTATGCGTAAAATAATTGCCTCAATCTACAGCTTCGGGGTGAATAAATATATCGAGAAAAAAGTGTTCCAAGGATCACCTGTTTGGCACCAACGTCTTTTTAAAGCAGCTAGGGCTGAGTATGTTCCTTCCGCCTATGGGCCGCTAATGAAAGCCAACTGGGGCGATGAGACATTTAAGATGTGCTATTTTGGGTCCTATGGAAAAGGGCTCTCTGGCTTTCTCGGGAAGATAGTCGATGACTTTACATTTTTAGATATAGGTGCGAACCAAGGTATTTATACTCTTGTTGCACTGATGAATAAGAAATGCTGCCAAGTAGTGGCCTTCGAACCAGTAGCTGAAACCTTCACCATGCTCTCCAATAATGTTGGAGAGAACCGTTGTACCAGTCGCGTAAAGTTAGTGAATAAAGCAATTTCATCAACCAATGGCATTGCCCAAATCACAATCCAGAAGAGTCATAGCGGTAAAGCATCCCTTGAGTCTGCGCTATGTTCTGTAGACAATACTGAAGCACAAGTTACAGAGAAAATAAGCACCATCAACAGCTCTGAATTAGAAAAAATAGTGGGTATTGCTGCCAATATAATCGTGAAAATTGATGTTGAAGGACATGAGGAAGTAGTTATAAACGAACTAATAAAGAGCTCTTTTTTTCACAATGTAAGTGCAATCTTTTATGAAGTCGACAAAGCGTGGACGCGTAAAAGCGAATTGAAAGCCATTCTTGAAGATCATGGATTTAACCACTTTACTCAATACGGTAGAGGCAAGCACTACGATATCCTAGCTTGCAGAGCCTAGTACTATTGGTTGAGTAGATGAGAGAACTCGCTGGCATGGCAAGTCTCGATTGCGCTAGTCGACAAGACTCACTGCAACATAAATGATCTAAATGCTGGCAAATGAGCAGCATTTAAGACAAGACGCAACGCGACGCAGCACGAATTAACGTTCAATGTCGCCCGGACTCAGGGGCGTAGCAAGCATCTCGATAAACCGCTGCGGTAATCCCCCCATTAATAACCAAAGTTAAAAGTAGAGAGTTATGCAGCTAACGC
>JAFMBY010000080.1 GCA_017858135.1 Porticoccaceae bacterium
CCTGTAATTGTGAGCCTGTAATTGTGCCTGTGATCATATGTTTGATTCAAAAGCCCCCAAACGAGAGTCCTTTAGCTAGAGCGATTTGCGACTTTGCAGGGCCATATTTAGCGTACCGCCGTCGACATATTCGAGCTCGCCACCCATCGGCACGCCATAGGCTATTCTCGACACCTCGACGCCCAACGCCTTGGCTTTATCAGCAATAAAATGCGCCGTGGCCTCGCCCTCAACGGTTAAATTAGTCGCCAGAATGAGTTCGCTAACCACACCGGTTTTGAGCCGCTCGACCAGCTGATCTATGCCCAACTGCTCTGGGCCAATACCGTCAATCGGTGACAGGTGACCGAGCAATACAAAATACTTGCCACGGAAACTGCCGGCCTGCTCAATCGCGTACAAATCGGCTGGACTCTCAACCACACAGACCTGATCTGGCAGCCTGCGCTCATTGCGACAGATAGCACAGAGGTCATGCTCGGTCAGGGTTCGACACTCACCGCAGCGGCCGACTTTCTCGACTGACTCGGCAAGCATCTCGGATAGCCGTATGGCGCCGCTGCGATCTCGTTCAAGCAGGTGCAGGGCCATGCGCTGCGCCGACTTAGCACCGACACCGGGCAATACACGCAGCGACTCAATCAGTTGATCAATTAAATTACCGTACACAGTTCAGCCTTATGGTTATTAAGTTTAGCTTCGTTGTTATAAATGACTGTGGCGTTAAAAAGGCATTTTGAAACCGGCAGGCAAATTGAGCCCGCCCGCCATTTTGCTCATAACGTCTTTGCTCTCGGCTTCGACTTTGCGCACGGCATCATTGACCGCCGCCGCCAGCAAATCTTCGAGAAATTCTTTATCTTCTTGCATCAATGAAGGGTCGAGAGTCACCTTGCGCACATCATGACGCCCGGTCATCACCACTTTAACCATGCCGGCACCCGACTCGCCAATCACTTCGCTATTGGCCGCCTGCTCTTGCATTTCTGCCATTTTGCCCTGCATCTGCTGGGCCTGTTTCATTAAATCGTTGATATCCATGGGGCTCTCTTGTTTTTCAATGGGATTTTTTAATCTCTCGAATTTAATCGAGAGTTTACTTTATGTTTTCAATCTAGACGCCTAAAACAGAAGCACTAATCGACGGGGCGCACTGAGCGCTCATCAACGGCGCCATCAAAAAGCTCTTTGAATCTGATCACGGCGGGATCATTATTCAGGCTTTCTACGGCTTCGGCGAGACGTTCGGCCTTCTCTCTGGTGCTCGCTGCTCGGGGCGTCTCTTTCTCAGCCACGCCAAGGGTGATATCAACACTGATCTGCTCCTGGAAATAGTCGCTCAAGGCGGCGCTAAACTGTTGCTGGTGAGCATCGTCATAGAGACTATTGTGGTCGCTATCAATCAGAAAATTAAGCTGATTACCATTGCGACCCAAATAGAGACAGTGGCTGGCAATCTCACCCAATGATGCATTAATGGTCAGCTGCCGGCGCAGCTCAATCCAGTTATCTGGGGTGAAATGCTGCAGTGCAATAGATACCGCCGCAGACATGGCAATGGGCTCTTGAGCGGGCTGAGGCTCTTGAACGGGCTGAGGCTCTTGAACGGGCTGAGGCTCTTGAACGGGCTGAGGCTCTTCAGCGGGCTGTGGCGCTTGACTGGGCTGCGGCGCTGGTTGCGAAAGCGAATGCGAAAGTGCCGATACTGCAGCAGCGGAGTCTGGGCTGGCATGTGACTGAGGTTCCCGCGGCGGTGTGTCATCGACAATCGTCGCGACTCCCGCTTCAGACTTTTTTCCGCTGGGCTCCACCTCCAGCGGAGGCGATGCTGCAGCTGGCTGAGGATTGTCACGTTGAGTCGCCGCCGCATGACCCACTCGCGCCGCAGGCTGAGGACGAAAGGCCAGCGCGCGCAACATAACCATTTCAAAGCCAGACCGAGCATCCGGAGACAACTGCAAATCTTTGCGCCCCAAGAGACAGATTTGATAGAACAACTGTGCATCTTCGCGGCTCACCGCAGCGGCCAGCGCCAACACATCACTGTAGTTGGCGACGCCTTTATCCAGCGCCTCAGGCACCGTCTGCACAATGGCCACCTGATGCCAGACCGACAATATCTCGGCCAGCGCTGCATCGTAGTCTGGCGCCTGCTCCGACATCCGCGCAATCGCCGCGAGCAATTCTGTACCCGCCCCTGAGATCAGTGCTTTGCAAATCTCGATAATATAGCTGCGTTCTATGGTGCCCAACATGGCACTTACTTCGCTCTCGGTGACCTGGCCACCACCATGGCCAATCGCCTGATCTGTCAGACTCAAGGCATCGCGCATACTACCGTCGGCGGCGCGCGCGAGAGACCACAATGCGGCCTCCTCAAAGGGCACCTGCTCTTCGCCGAGAACAAACTGTAGATGCTCGGTAATCCGCTCAGCGCTGAGATTTTTCAGATTAAATTGCAGGCATCTTGAAAGCACCGTGATCGGCAATTTTTGTGGATCGGTGGTGGCAAATAAAAACTTTACATGTGGCGGCGGCTCTTCAAGCGTTTTCAGCAATGCGGCAAAACTCGACTTGGAGAGCATATGCACTTCATCGATCAGATAGATTTTGTAGCGACCACGCGATGGCGTGTACTGCACGTTGTCGAGCAGCTCACGCATATCGTCGACACCAGTGCGAGAGGCAGCATCCACTTCAATCAGATCAATAAATCGTCCTTCGTTGATCTCATTGCAGGCCGAGCATTGACCACAGGGAACCGAGCTAACACCGGCTTCGCAGTTGAGACACTTGGAGAGAATTCGCGCGATGGTGGTTTTGCCCACACCCCGGGTGCCAGTGAACAGGTAGGCGTGGTGCAAGCGATCATGATCAAGGGCATTGATCAATGCCTGCAACACATGTTGCTGGCCTGCCATTTCGGCAAAAATTCGTGGGCGCCATTTACGGGCAAGGACTTGGTAACTCATAGCAGCGACGACTTAAGATTCAAAAAACCATTATAAGGAGATAACAGAAAGATAAACAGAGCACTGAGCGAGACGATGGGCAGCTGATCCGCTTCACATGGCTGCGCCCATTCCCAGCAAGAGCCTTGGCGACGAGTCAGGCGGCGTTTACGGCTGGCAGCATTGATGTCTAAAGCGAGTGCCAGCCTGAATATCAGAGCGGGAATTATGGCGGTGACCCTCACCAGCCACACCTCGGCACACAGCGTAACCACTACCGTTGCTCCCTTCCGGGCCTGGCGGGGTTCGCGGCTGGCTGTTGCGAGGGGACCAGTGAGGGCCACCATTAAATCGAAGCCGCGGATTATCAAGGGTTTGTCATTCAAGTGCAACAAGTCTTCGCCGCTAAGTCGTCTTGGGACAACATTAACAGGCTATTCTGTCGACAGGTGTAGCCAAGCTACTGATCAGTCTAAATTCCTCTACAATTTGCTAATAATTATTGTGGTTAAAGCGCATAAGTTCGTTACACTACATTCCGAATCCCGATCCAAAAACATAAAAAATGGACTTCATTATATGAGTCACTTCTCGGCTTTAAATAGCACAACATTTAGCACAAAATCGAAAACCGCAATTCACTCATGCCCCAGACCAAATACCCTTAAAGCGTTCGCAGTCGCAGCGTTACTAGTGTTGTTAACTGGCTGCGGCAGCTCAGAAAGCAATGTTGACTCCGGCAACCGCACTGGCACATTGCACTGGGGTAATGGCACAGAACCTCAGAGCCTGGATCCGCACATTGCCACTGGTGTTCCCGAACACCATATTATCAAGGCTCTTATGGAAGGTCTGGTGCATAAAGACAGTGAAACTCTGGCGCCAACCCCCGGTGTTGCCGAGTCCTGGACAGTGAACGAAGACGCTACGGTCTACACGTTTAAGATTCGCCAAGATGCACGCTGGTCCAATGGCGATGCCCACAACGCCCATGACTTTGTTTGGTCCTGGTGGCGCGCGCTGCAGCCTGCCCTTGGCAACCTCTATGCCTACATGTATTTCCCAATCGTTAATGCCCGGGAATACTATGAGGGGGAGGTGACTGACTTTGCCGAGGTGGGCGTAAAAGCGCTAGATGATTTCACCCTGCAGGTCACATTAGACAATCCAACGCCCTATTTCCTGCAACTGCTGGATCACTACAGCATGTTCCCTGTTCACCAGGCGACTCTGGAAAAGTTTGGCGCCCCAGATGAGCGCGGCACGCGCTGGACCTATGCCGGCAATATGGTTGGCAATGGCCCGTTTACATTGACCAATTGGGAGATTAATCGCGCGATTGAGGTTGAACGAAATACGTACTACTGGGGTAATGATGATGTGCGGCTGAACAAGATTATCTTCTACCCCACAGAAAACACCACCACCGAAGAGCGCATGTTCCGCGCCGGGCAATTGCACTACACCAACGACGTGCCTATCGATAAGGTCGCCACCTATCGCGCCGCCAATGACCCGGCACTGCGAGTAACTCCCTATCTTGGAACCTATTACTATCGCATCAATGTGAATGTGCCCCACCTTCAAGACAAGCGGGTTCGTCGTGCGCTGGGTATGACCATTGACCGACAAAAAATTACTGATAATGTCATTAAAGCTGGACAAATACCCGCCTATGCCATGACGCCACCCAATACTAGAGGCTACTACCCACCGATTAGCTTGAGCTTTGACCCTGAAGCGGCTCGTCAATTGCTGGCGGAAGCGGGCTATCCCAACGGTGAGGGCTTTCCGGTCACTGAAATTCTCTACAACACTAATGAAGGTCACCGCAAAGTAGCAGTTGCTATTCAACAGATGTGGCGTGAGCACCTTAATATTGAAGTTAAATTGCTCAATCAAGAGTGGAAGGTCTATCTGGATAGCGAGAGCAATGGCGATTATCAGATTTCCCGCGCAGGCTGGATTGGCGACTATGTAGACCCCAACAACTTCCTCGATATGTTTATTTGTGATGGTGGCAACAACCGCACTGGCTGGTGTAACAAAGAGTACGACCGTTTGGTATTGGATGTAGCGCCCAGCGTCAAGACTCACGAAGAGCGTATGGCTATTTTCACTCAGGCTGAACAGATGTTGATGGATGATCTACCCGTGTTGCCTATCTACACTTATACCACTAAACACCTGATACACCCGTCGGTAAAAAATGTTTCGTCCAATATTATGGATCAACAGTCTTACCGAGAGCTTTACCTTGAGGGAGCTGAAGACTAATGCTGCGATTTGCGTTAGGCCGCCTGCTGCAGGCCATTCCCGTTCTCTTAGTCGTGATTACGATGACCTTTCTGTTGGTTCACAGCGCGCCGGGTGGGCCATTCTCTGCGGATAAAGCTGTGCCAGCAGAAGTGCTTGAAGCTCTGGAGGCTCAATACAATCTGGACCAACCGCTGTGGCAGCAATATATCAGCTATCTGGGTGATGTGGTTCGCGGTGATATGGGCCCTTCATTCAAATACCCTGGCCGCAGTGTTAACGAGCTGATTCTATCTGGCCTCGGGACCACCGCAGAGTTGGGTCTCTACGCCATGATGGTGGCCGTATTTATTGGTGTAATCGCCGGTGTCACGGCATCCATGCGACCCAACACTATGCAGGACTATGTGCCTATGACTGCAGCCATGATTGGTATCTGCATGCCATCATTTTTACTCGGTCCTCTTTTGGTATTGGTCTTTGGCATTCATTTGGAATGGTTACCCGTCTCTGGTTGGAATCAAATTCCCGGCGATAAAATACTGCCGGCGATTACTCTCGGCACTGGCTACGCAGCCTACATTGCCCGCCTGTCTCGAGGTGGTATGTTGGAGGTGCTGTCCCAGGATTATATTCGTACCGCACGCGCCAAAGGTCTCTCTGAGTTTTTGATTATCGGTAAACATGCTCTGCGAGGTGGCTTGATTCCGGTTGTGGCTTTCCTTGGGCCGGCTTTTGCTGGACTATTGGGCGGATCGTTCGTGGTGGAAACCATCTATCAGATTCCTGGCCTCGGCCGTTTCTATGTGCAGGCCGCGTTTAACCGTGACTACACCATGATTCTGGGTACCACTGTGTTCTTTGCCACGCTGATTATTGTGTTTAATCTGCTCTCAGATATGTTGGCTGTTTGGCTAAACCCCAAACTGCGTCAGCAAGTGAGGGGAGTTTAATTATGGACTCTAACTCTCTCGACACAATGGCAGAAAAAGGCACCTCGCTGTGGGAAGACGCCTGGATCAAGCTGCGTAAAAATCGCCTGGCTCTAATGGGTCTTGGCCTGCTGATTTTTCTCTGTCTGGTCTCTCTGCTAACGCCCTGGATTGCGCCCTACGGCTATGAAGAACAGGACCTATTGATGGGCGCCACACCGCCCTCTGCAGAGCACTGGCTGGGCACTGATGTGTTTGGTCGCGATATGCTCACGCGAATTATGTGGGGTGGCCGTGTATCGCTAATGGTCGGCTTTATTGCCACCGCGGTGGCTCTGGCTATTGGCGTTATCTATGGCGCTGTTGCCGGCTATGTCGGTGGTCGCGTGGATGCCGTAATGATGCGTCTGGTCGATATTCTCTACGCCCTGCCCTTTATGATTTTTATTATTCTTCTGATGGTGGTCTTCGGGCGCAATCTGCTGTTGCTGTTCTTTGCCATTGGTGCCGTTGAATGGCTGACTATGGCGCGTATTGTGCGCGGTCAGGTCATGTCATTGCGCAAGCAGGAATTTGTCGAAGCGGCTCATTCTCTAGGGCTTTCCCAGTGGATTATTATCCGCCGTCATATTATTCCCAACACCCTGGGCCCGGTAATTGTTTACACCACCCTGACTATTCCCAGCGTCATGCTACTGGAAGCCTTTCTGAGCTTTCTCGGGCTGGGTATCCAGCCGCCGCAAAGCTCTTGGGGCCTGCTGATTAACTACGGTGTAGAAACCATGGAGGAGTATCCCTGGCTGCTTATTTTCCCGGGTATTGCCCTCTCGTTAACTCTTTTTGCCCTTAACTTCCTCGGTGATGGCCTGCGCGATGCGCTCGACCCACGAACCTCTAAAGACTAACTGACCAGAAGGCGAATAAACGAATGGCACTACTTGAGGTCAATGGGCTAAAGGTCCACTTTCACACCCGAGATGGACTCGTCAAAGCCGTCGATGACGTTAGCTTCAGTGTCGATTGTGGCGAGACCCTGGCGATTGTCGGTGAGTCGGGTTCGGGTAAATCGGTGACCTGTTACAGCTTGCTCGATCTGTTGCCAAAGCCGCCGGCAAAAATTGAAGGTGGTACTGCAGTATTCGACGGCATCGACCTGTTGACCTGTGATGCCGCACAGATGCGCCGCTTTCGCAGCAACGATATCGCGATGATTTTCCAGGACCCAATGACCTCGCTCAACCCCTTTATTACGGTGGGTGAGCAGCTGATTGAGCCATTGATCTACAACCCCGATAAAAGCCGTCGGCAGACGCGTCCGGATGCGCGCATGCGTGCCATCGAACTGCTCGATGAAGTCGGCATTATTGATCCTGAGAAGCGTTTTGACTGCTACCCCCATGAGTTTTCTGGCGGCATGCGTCAACGCGTAATGATTGCAATGGCGCTGATCAATGAACCGCGCCTATTGATCTGCGACGAACCCACCACTGCGCTGGATGTGACCATACAGGCACAGATATTAGCCCTGATTAAAACACTGCAGCAAAAACGCAATGTCGCGGTGATTTTCATCAGCCATGACCTCGGCGTGGTCGCCGGTATTGCCGACAAAGTGGTGGTGATGTGTGAAGGCACCGTGCGTGAGACCAACGATGCCGATGGCATTTTTTATCGCACGCAGGATGACTACACTAAGAAACTGCTGGCCGCGATTCCCGAGGGACCCAAGGTTATGCAAAGCCGCGCTCAAGCGGACAGTACGATGATCCAAGTCAGCAACTTGAAGACGTATTTTCGCGATCACAGCAAGGCGTCGATCGGCGCAGCGAAAAATTATATTAAGGCCGTTGACGGCGTATCACTGCAGATTCAACGCGGTGAAATACTCGGTTTGGTCGGCGAATCCGGCTCCGGAAAATCGACGCTGGGACGCTCAATACTGCAATTGGCACCGATCACTGAGGGCTCAGTAAGTTTTGATGGCACTGAGCTCAATACGCTAACGCCCAAGCAGCTGGTACCCTGGCGACGCAAGATGCAGATGATTTTTCAGGATCCCTATGCATCGTTAAATCCGCGCATGACGGTCTATGAAACCCTCGCTGAACCACTGCTCTATCATGGTCTGGCACACTCAAAAAATATCGACCAGCAGGTCCAGTTGTTGATGGATGATGTCGGCCTGGCCCGCGCCAGCCTGCGTAAATATCCACATGAATTCTCCGGTGGCCAACGCCAACGCATTGCTATTGGTCGAGCGATCGCGACCAAGCCAGAATTAATTATTGCCGACGAGCCGGTCTCCGCACTCGACGTCACCATTCAGGCTCAGGTGCTCGATCTCATTCTCAATCTTGTCGAGCGACATAATCTGACAATGCTGTTTATCTCTCACGACCTCTCAGTGGTTCGCTATATCTCAGATCGCGTCGTGGTAATGAACAAAGGTGTGATCATTGAATGTGGCGACACCGAGGCTTTATGGGCCAACCCGCAACAGCAATACACACAACAGCTGCTAAAAGCAATTCCGTTAGCGGATCCAAAATCGGAACGATTGCGCATGGCTGATAGCTAAGGCCACCTACTCCCTAGATCGCGCAGCTAATCCCAGTGCCGCGCAGTCCACAGTAACCAGCTGGGTTTTTAGCAAGATATTGCTGATGGTACTCTTCAGCATAGAAGAACGTCGGAGCCATGCGCATCTCGGTTGTAATATCGCCAAACCCGAGGCTGGCCAATTGACTCTGCACAGTCTCTGCTGAGGCCAGCGCCTGTTCAAGCTGATTGTCCGTGTCGCAGTAGATCACCGAGCGGTATTGACTGCCTATATCATTGCCCTGACGCATGCCCTGAGTCGGATCATGGGATTCCCAAAATACCGCCAACAGCTGGTCAAAGCCTATCTGCGCTGGGTCATAGACCACCAGCACCACCTCGGAGTGCCCGGTTAAACCCGAGCAGGCCTCTTCATAGCTTGGATTGGGCGTCACCCCGCCGGCGTATCCCACCGCCGTAGAGACCACACCAGGCTGCTGCCAAAAGCGTCGCTCGGCACCCCAAAAACAGCCCATACCAAATACTGCCGAGCACAGACCCGCGGCAAACGGTGGCTTGAGTGGCTGACCATTGACGAAGTGTTGATTGCTAATCTGCATTTCAGTGTCGCGACCTGGCAGTGCCTGGTCGGCGGAGGGAAGAACCAATTTGGACATCGCGTTAACTCCGGCTGTTTTAGCCAATGGGAAGCACTGTATACGCAGGCTAGATTAGATTCAGACCCAACTGCAGATCATTTTTGATATCAATAATATCTTCCAGGCCAACGGCGACGCGAATCAGGTTTTCGCCGATACCGGCCTGCTGGCGCTCTTCGTCAGACAGTCTGCCGTGCGTCGTGGTTGCCGGGTGCACAATGGTGGTTTTCGCGTCACCGAGATTCGCCGTTAGAGAGATCATGCGCGTATTGTCGATTACCTTCCACGCCTGCTCGCGGCCGCCGGCAACAGAGAATGACAACACGCCACCAAAATGACTCTGCTGTTGCTTCGCCAAACTGTGCCCTGGATGCTCCTCCAGGCCGGCGTAATAGACCTTGGTGACCTTGGGGTGAACAGTGAGCCAGGCTGCCAGCTCTGCGGCATTGGCTGAGTGTGCCTGCATACGAATACGCAGTGTTTCCAATCCCTTGAGAAAGACCCAGGCATTAAATGGACTCATGCAGGGACCGGCAGCGCGCAAAAAACCGACCAGCTTTTCCATTAACAGGCTGCTGCCGACCACCGCACCACCGAGGCAGCGCCCCTGCCCATCGAGATATTTCGTCGCCGAGTGGACAACAATGTCCGCACCCCAGGCAAGTGGCTTTTGCAGCACCGGCGTACAAAAACAGTTATCCACCACAAACAGCGCGCCGGACTTTTTCGCCAGCTCAGAGAGCGCATTAAGATCAGCTATTTCAGACATTGGATTAGACGGTGTTTCACAAAACAGCATTTTGGTATTGGGCTGAATTGCCTGCTGCCAAGCATCGAGATCAGTGAGCGACACATAGCTCACCTCAACACCAAACTTGGTAATGTAGTTATTAAGCATCACCCTAGTGCTACCAAACACATCGCGCGAACAGACAATATGATCACCCGCCTGCAACAGCGCCATTACCACGCTGAGCGTCGCCGCCATGCCCGATGAGGTGGCCACCGCCTGCTCGCCACCCTCCATTGCCGCGAGACGCTCTTCAAAAGCGCGCACGGTCGGATTGCTGTAGCGCGAGTAAACATTGCCATGCAATTCATTGCTGAAGTATTTGGCGGCCATTGCGGCATTATCAAAGACGTAGCTGGAGGTCAGAAAAAGGGCTTCTGAGTGTTCACCCTCGTGAGTGCGCTGGTAACCACTGCGGATTGCCAGCGTTGCTTGCTGGAAACTGTCCTGCTGCGAACTATCCTGCTGAAGGCTATCGTGGTGAGAGCCGCCACCCTCTG
>JAFMBY010000081.1 GCA_017858135.1 Porticoccaceae bacterium
GGCAGTTCACCCGCTCTGGGCAGTCTCAGCGCGGTGCTGATTAACCCAGCGGTGAGCCCGGCCCGCGGATTGCACCAGTGGCTGGGTGAAAACAGCAACTACCACAGTGGTGAAAAGTGGTTATTTGAGCCGCAGCATATCGACGAATTTGATCGCTGGGATCCCACGGCAATAAAAAATAAGAAAAATTACCTGGTGCTATTGCAAAGCGGGGACGAAGTGCTTGATTATCGCGATGCGCAGCAACGATACAAAGGGTGCAAAATAATTCTCGAATCCGGTGGCGATCACAGCTTTATTGACTATCATCGACATCTGGAAACCATCCACCAGTTTTTGGTTTCGACGTTTCCGTGCAACCAACCAATATAACCTGACCTGTAGAGCGTATGAGCACATATAACGCAGAAGATATTGAAGTCCTAACAGGGCTAGATCCGGTTCGTAAAAGACCGGGTATGTACACCGACACCAGCCGCCCCAACCACCTCGCCCAAGAGGTTATCGACAACAGTGTCGATGAGGCACTGGCTGGGCATGCCAGCCGCATCGATGTCACCCTGCACAAAGACGGCTCGCTGTCGGTCTGTGACGATGGTCGCGGTATGCCGGTGGATATTCACCCAGAGCAGGGCCTGCCCGGTGTCGAGGTGATTCTCTCGACCCTCCACGCAGGGGGTAAGTTCTCGAACAAAAACTATCAGTTCTCCGGCGGTCTGCACGGTGTTGGTGTCTCGGTGGTCAACGCCCTGTCTGACAAGCTCGAGGTCACGGTTAAGCGTGGTGGCAGTGTTCATCAGATTATCTTTGCCAACGGCGACAAGACCTCAGACCTGCAAGTGATCGACAGCTGTGGCCAGCGCAATACGGGAACCATTTTGCGTTTCTGGCCCAACCCGATTTACTTCGATTCGGTCAAATTTTCCTTGCTGCGCCTGCGCCATGTGTTGCGCGCCAAAGCCGTATTATGCAGCGGCTTAACCGTCAGCTTTTACGATGAAAACAGCGGTGAAAGCGAAGAGTGGTACTACCAGGATGGTCTTCAGGACTACTTGTCAGGGGCGCTGCAGGGCTGGGAACTGCTGCCGGCGGTGCCCTTTATTGGCACCTATGCCGCCGCCAATGAAGCCGCTGACTGGGCGGTGCAGTGGATGCCGGACGGTGGCGATCTGGTGCAAGAGAGTTATGTCAATTTGATTCCCACGCCCCAGGGCGGCACCCATGTCAACGGTCTGCGCACCGGCCTGTTAGAAGCCATGCGCGAGTTTTGCGAATTTAGAAACCTGCTGCCGCGTGGCGTCAAACTGACCCCGGACGATATCTGGGATCGCTGTAGTTTTGTGCTCTCGTCCAAGCTTGAAGACCCGCAATTTTCCGGTCAGACCAAAGATCGACTGTCATCGCGACAGGCGGCGGCGTTTGTCTCCGGTGTGGTCAAAGATTCCTTCAGCCTGTGGCTCAATCAACACACTGAAGAAGCCGAGAAACTGGCCGAGCTGTGTATCTTCAGTGCCCAGAGCCGCATGCGCGCCAGCAAAAAAGTGGTGCGTAAAAAAATTACTCAGGGCCCGGCACTGCCAGGCAAGCTGGCGGATTGCTCCAGCGGTGAGCCAGAGCGCTGTGAAATTTTCTTCGTTGAAGGCGACTCTGCCGGGGGGTCCGCCAAGCAGGCACGCAACCGAGAAAATCAGGCGATTATGCCGCTGCGCGGCAAGATCTTGAACACCTGGGAAGTCGACTCTCAAGAGATTCTCGCGTCGCAGGAAGTGCACGATATTTCAGTGGCATTGGGCATCGATCCAGCAGTCGATAATCTCGAAAAGCTGCGTTACCACAAGATCTGCATTCTCGCTGACGCCGACTCCGATGGACTGCATATTGCCACACTGTTGTGCGCGTTGTTTGTGCGCCACTTTAGACCGCTGGTCAGTGCCGGGCACGTGTATGTTGCCATGCCGCCGCTGTTCCGCATCGATGTCGGTAAAGATGTTTACTATGCATTGGATGAATCCGAGAAGCAGGGTGTGCTCGATCGCATTCAGGCAGAGAACAAGCGCGGCAAAGTAAATGTTCAGCGTTTTAAAGGGCTGGGTGAAATGAACCCGCTGCAATTACGTGAAACCACCATGAATCCGGATACTCGTCGTCTAGTGCAGCTGACCGTCGATGCCGGGGATGACACCAACTCGATGATGGATATGTTGCTCGCCAAAAAGCGCGCCCCGGATCGTCGCAGCTGGTTGGAAAGTAAAGGGAATCTGGCTGGCATAGCCGATCTTTAATTGTTTTTGAGATAGGAACAACGATGAACGATATCGTAACGTTTAATAGCGAAGGGTTGGAACGCCGACCGATGAGTGAGTATGTCGAGCAGGCCTATTTGGACTACTCGATGTACGTTATTCTCGACCGCGCACTGCCACATATTGGCGATGGTCTAAAGCCTGTTCAGCGGCGCATCATCTATGCCATGAGCGAGCTGGGTCTCAAAGCCAGCGCCAAGTACAAGAAGTCAGCGCGAACTGTCGGTGATGTGATCGGTAAGTTCCATCCCCACGGCGACAGTGCCGCCTATGAAGCCATGGTGCTGATGGCACAGCCGTTTTCTTATCGTTACCCGCTGGTGGACGGTCAGGGCAACTGGGGGTCTGCAGATGATCCCAAGTCGTTTGCGGCGATGCGCTACACCGAATCGAAACTCTCCAAATACGCCGACGTGCTGCTGTCGGAATTAGGCCAGGGCACCGCCAACTGGAGACCTAATTTTGATGCGACCATGGATGAGCCGGAAATCCTTCCAGCGCGGGTGCCGAATGTGCTGCTGAACGGCACCACGGGAATTGCCGTCGGTATGGCGACCGATATTCCCCCGCACAATCTCAATGAAGTGGTTAGTGCGTGCTTACATCTGCTCGACAACCCGAAGGCAGACATTGCCGAGTTAATGGAATTTGTTAAAGCGCCGGATTTCCCCACCGACGCCGAAATTATTACCTCGCAAAAAGATATTCAAACGGTCTATGAGACCGGTCGTGGCTCAGTCAAAATGCGCGCCGTGTGGCACCGCGAAGATGGCGATATTATCGTCACCGCGCTGCCGTTTCAGGCCTCTGGCTCAAAGATTCTCGAGCAGATCGCTGCCCAGATGCGCAACAAAAAGCTGCCCATGGTGGAAGATCTGCGCGATGAGTCAGACCATGAAAATCCAACCCGCTTGGTGATTACGCCGCGCTCCAACCGTGTTGATCTCGACGCGCTGATGGATCATCTATTTGCCACCAGCGATCTCGAACGCAGCTACCGCATCAACCTCAATATTATTGGCATCAACGGTAAACCCGGGGTCATGAACCTGCGCCAGATTCTCAAGGACTGGCTGCTGTTTCGCACCGATGTCACGCGCCGGCGACTCAGCTATCGACTGGAAAAAGTCGACAAACGCCTGCACCTGTTAGATGGCCTGTTGATCGCCTTTTTAAATATCGATGAAGTGATCCATATTATCCGCACGGAAGACGAACCCAAGCCGGCCTTAATTGCGCGCTTTGGTCTCTCTGATATTCAAGCCGAATACATCCTTGATACCAAGTTGCGCCAGTTAGCGCGTCTTGAAGAGTTCAAAATCCGCGCCGAACAGGATGAACTGGCGAAAGAAAAAGCCGAGCTAGAATTAATTCTCGGCTCTGACGCGCGCTTAAAAACCCTGGTCAAAAATGAGCTTAAAGCCACCGCCGAAGAATACGGTGACGAGCGCCGTTCACCGTTGGTTACCCGTGGCGAAGCCCAGGCCTTTAACGAAAAAGATCTGCTCACCGCTGAGCCCATCACCGCGGTTCTCTCGGACAAAGGTTGGATCAGAGCCGCCAAAGGCCACGATATAGATCCCACCACCCTGAGCTACAAATCTGGTGACAAGTTCCTCTCCGCAGCCTGTGGACGCAGCAATCAGAATGTCTTCCTGCAAGACTCTGCAGGCCGCTTCTACGCACTGGCTGGGCATACATTGCCATCGGCACGCGGACAGGGCGAGCCGGCAACAGGGCGTCTCAATGTCGCTTCAGGAGCCCTGTTTACCGATGTGATTATGGGAGCAGATGAGCAGAAAGTGCTGTTGGGAACCGATGCAGGGTATGGTTTTGTCGGCAAAATTGGTGATCTTTACACCAAGAACCGCGCCGGCAAGGCCGTCGTCTCTCTGCCTAAGGGCGCTCGCATACTCTCACCAAAGATGGTCAATGATGAAAATGCATTGATTGCCGCAGTCAGCAATGAAGGTCGATTGTTAGTCTTCCCGATTGCAGAACTGCCGGAACTGGCGCGCGGTAAAGGCAACAAGATCATCAATATCCCCGGCTCGCGATTACAGGCTCGAGAGGAGTTTGTGATCGACTATGGCGTTGTCTCCGAGGGCGATTCGCTGGTGGTGCACTCCGGCAAGCGCTACCTGGTGATGAAGGCCAAAGATCTCGAGCACTATCGCGGCGAGCGCGGACGACGCGGGCATAAATTGCCGCGTGGATTCCAGAAGGTCGACAAGTTGGATATTGAGAGCCATTAACCGTGCAGTAGAACACCTCATTTAATCGGGAGACAATCATGGAAGATAACATTGAGTTTATTCAGGCATTAGCACTTCAATATGGCGTCAAAGTGATAATGGCGCTGGCCATTGTTGTGGTCGGTAAATGGGTCGTCAAACGACTTTCAGTTGTGCTTGAAAAACTGATGGAGAAAAATGCTGTTGATCCGGCGATACGGCACTTTACCGGCAGCTTGGTTTACTACGCCTTACTGATCTTTGTCTGCATCGCCGCCCTCGGGCAACTGGGTATTCAGACTGCATCCTTTGTCGCCATTGTCGGTGCCGCCGGCCTTGCCATCGGTTTGGCCCTGCAGGGGTCACTCTCTAACTTTGCCGCTGGTGTATTACTGTTGATTTTTCGCCCGTTTAAAGTCGGCGACTTTGTCGAAGCCGCCGGCACATCGGGCGTCATTCAAAGCATCCAGATCTTCACCACCGAACTGCATACCGGCGACAATAAAAAAGTAATCGTCCCCAATGGCCGCATTATCAGTGGCAATATTATCAACTACTCCGCCAACGACACTCGCCGTGTTGATCTCGTATTTGGTATTGGCTATCAAGACGATATCGATGCCGCACGCGCCGTTATCGAAAGCCTGCTCGCTGCAGATGAGCGCGTGCTCGACGAGCCCAAACCTCTGGTTGCAGTCGTCGCCCTCGCCGACAGCAGCGTCAACTTTGTCTGCCGACCCTGGGTCAAAAGCAGCGACTACTGGCCAGTGCATTACAGCCTCACCGAAGCGGTCAAAAAAGCCTTTGACGCCAATGGGATTTCGATTCCCTTTCCGCAACGGGATGTTCATTTGCATCAGAAAAAGTAGGGTGGAATTTGTTCAGCCATAGATGTTCGTCTGTGGCTTTATTAACCTAATCGAGTAAGGTAGTAGCTCTCTAGAGTTATCTTTTAATGTGCTTTCAAGCAGGCATAAACCGATTGTCGCTGATATCTAGTTCTGAGTTTCAGGTTCGCTCAAAACCCTCTTCCCCAACAACTGAAACCCCTTCAAAACATTGAGCGCTTCATAGAGCTGATTGTCGTCGGTGACATCTTCCTCACTCTCTTTGGCTTTTTGCTTTTTACTGTCGGCTTGCTCGAGATGCCCCTCAAGATCGGCTTCGCGGATTTGTTTGCGCTTTTCATAGCGGCGGATTTCAGCGGGTTCGACGATGATGTCGGGTACGATTCCCTCGGCTTGAATGGAGCGGCCATTGGGGGTGAAGTAGCGTGCGGTGGTGAGTTTGACGGCGCGCCCATCACCGAGGGGGATAACGGTTTGCACTGAGCCTTTGCCGAAACTTTGCGTGCCGATAATGGCGGCACGCCGGTGGTCTTGCAGGGCGCCGGCAACAATTTCTGAGGCGGAGGCACTGCCGCCATTAATCAGTACCACTATGGGCGTGCCTTGCAGCAGGTCGCCGCTGTTGGCCTCAAAGCTGGTGTTGGCGCTGGGCAGGCGGCCTTCGGTGTAGACGACGGTGCCGCTGTCGAGGACGGCATCGGCGATTTCGACGGAGGCTGGCACCAGTCCGCCGGGGTTATTGCGCAGGTCGATAATCACGCCTTTGAGGGCGGGTTCTTGCTCTCTAAGCGAGAGCAGCGCGTCTTTAAAGTCTTCACCTGAGCTGACCTGAAATTGCGAGACACGCACGTAGCCGTAGCCGGGCTCAATTATGCGGCTGCGCACGGAGCTGAGCTGGATAGTGTCGCGGATAACGGTAATATCTAGTGGCCCTTCTTCGCCTTCACGCAGCACGGTCAGATCAATGCTGGTGCCCTTCTCGCCACGCAGTTTATCAATGGCTTTTTGAACGGCCATTCCGCGCACGGGAGTGCCATCGACCTCAACAATCAGATCACCCGCTTCGATGCCGGCTTTGGCGGCTGGGCTGTCATCGATCGGCGCAATAACTTTGATCATGCCGCGTTCAGAGCCTACCTCGAGTCCTAGACCGCCGTACTCTCCGGTGGCATTTTCTTGCAGTTCTTCATAATCGGTTTCGTCTAGATAGACTGAGTGCGGGTCGAGTTCGAGCAGCAGTCCGGCAATGGCATTTTCCAACAGTTCAGTGTCGGCGACGTCGTCGACATAGCCTCTGCGGATCTGTTCGAATACCTGCGTAAACAGGCGTAGTTCGCGCAGCGGTAGTCGCTTCTCTTCTGCCGCGGGAGATTGTGTGGCTGGCTTGTCGGCGGTTGGCTGACCTTGGCTGTCGAGGGACTCTGAGTTCACAGTCGATAGGGGCAGAAGAGTAACCAGGGCGATAGCCAAAGTGGTGAAGAAATACTGTTTATACATAGGTTATTTGTCCTAATGGCGCGTTGGGGAAGGATGCTCTTTAGTGCTCTCTAGTACTCGATAGTAGTTGGAACCCTTTCGCGCGGCTTAGTTGCGAATCTGCTGTATTTAACGTTTGCCGAGCCACTTTTTCGGATCTGCAGGCTGGCCTTTTTTGCGGATCTCAAAGTACAGGGCAGGATTATCCAAGCCCCCTGTGTCACCTGCCCGCGCAATAGTTTCATTGCTGAGCACCCAGTCTCCAGTATCTTTCAGCAGTTCTTCATTGTGCGCGTAGAGGGTCATGTAACCATCGCCGTGGTTGAGAATAATTAATAGCCCAAATCCACGCATATAGTTGGAAAAGATCACTTGGCCGTCATGCACTGCAGCCACTGGCTCGCCGATGCTGGCACCGATCAACCAGCCGTCCCAGCGCAGTGAGCCGCTGCGTTGGCTGCCAAAGCTATGCGCGACCTTGCCTTTAAGCGGCCAGCGCAGCATGCCTTTTTGTGAGGCAAAACTCTGTCCGCCGGGCGGTGTTGCCAGCGCCATTTTTTTCACCACACCGCGGACATTTTTCAGTAGCTCTTCGAGTTCGCCGCGCTCTTTAAGCAGTTTATTCAGTTTCGATTTGTCGTTTTGCAGTGAGGCATTGAGTTGCTTGAGTGCAGTTTGGCGGCGCTTGCTGGTGGCCAGCAGTTGTTGCTGATCTTTTTCTAGCTGTGCTTTGGCGCTGGCAAGCGACCGTTTTTGCTTGATCATCTCACCCTGTACGGTCGAGAGTTTGCCGACATCGGTCAGGTACTGGGCAATCTTTTCGTTGCGCGCATCGAGGACGTAGTTGTAGTACTTGAGTAGCCGCGCCAGCTGTTGGGGGTCTTCCTGGTTAAGAAGTAGTTTGATCGATTCCTGTTCGCCCATTTTATAGGCTGCAGCCAACTGTTCACTGACGGCCGAATTTTGTTTTTTGATCTCGGCTTTTAGCCCCTGCTGCTGCGTGTCGAGATCAGCCATTGTCTTAGTGCTGCGATTAATTTGTGTTGTCAGCTGACGGATTTTTTTGCTCGCATCTGCTGCTTCTACTTCAACCTTTTTTAATGTCGCGACGAGTTGGTTCTTTTCTTTGTCACGTCGATCGAGCTGCTTTTCCAGGCTGCTGATAGCACTCTTTAGGTCTGCTAGTTTGGCTCTCTCGTCTTTGGCGGCAATGCTGTCGACGGGCAACAGTAATAGCACACAGCTGAGCGCTGTACTGATGACTGCCGAGGAGAGTTTCATTATGTATTCATGGCTTGATTAATGAACGACCAGTCATCTCGGCTGGCTGCGGAAGGCCCATCAGCGCGAGCATGGTCGGTGCGATATCTGCCAGTGAGCCGCCAGTGTCGAGGCTGAGCTGTCGCTCGCCGACATAGACCAGCGGCACCGGCAGTGTGGTGTGTTGGGTATGAGGCTGATTATTGGCCTCGTCAAACATTTCTTCAACATTGCCGTGGTCTGCAGTAATCAGAATTTCACCGCCGGCTTGCTGAGTCGCGGCGATAACTTGGGCCAGGCTGTGGTCAATCGCTTCAACGGCTTTGACCGAGGCGTCGAAGTTTCCGGTGTGGCCAACCTGATCGCAGTTGGCGTAGTTACACACAATCGTATCGAACTTGCCTGAACCAATTGCTTCGACCAGTTTCTCGGTCACTTCTGGTGCGCTCATTTCTGGCTGGCTGTCGTAGGTAGCGATATTAGGTGATGGCACCAATATACGTTCTTCGTTTGCATAGAGTGACTCTCGGCCACCACTGAAAAAGAAGGTCACATGAGCATATTTTTCGGTCTCGGCAATGCGCAACTGGCGTTTGCCCTGTTGAGACAGATAGTCGCCCATGGAATTGATCAGTGCGATTGGTGGGTAAGCGCAGGGCGCGTCGATATTGTCCTGATATTCGGTGGTCTGGACAAAGGTTGATAGCTGCGGCGTAACGGCGCGCTCAAAGCCCTCGAAATTCGTATTAGTTAGCGCATGAGCCAGCTCGCGGGCACGATCGGGCCGGAAGTTCATAAAGATCACAGCATCGCCATCGACCATTTTCACCGGTACTTCACCTGCCGCACAGATTGTTGTGGCGTGGACAAACTCATCGTTCTCGTCGCGCTTATAGGCGTTGATTAGGGCTGATACCGGATCAGTTGCGCTGAATGGTGCTTTGCCGGCAGTAATCAAGTCATAGGCTTCAGCGACCCGATCCCAGCGATTGTCGCGATCGAGCGCATAAAAACGACCGCAGACAGAGGCGATTTTGCCGACACCAAGTTTTTTTAGTAGTGCCTGTGTTTTCTCTAGCGAAGGCTGAGCGCTGCGCGGAGGGCAGTCGCGGCCATCGAGAAAGGCGTGCAGATAGATTTTTTCAGCGCCGCGCTGAGCGGCCATTTCCAATATCGCGTTGATATGGTCTTCGTGGCTGTGGACACCGCCGGGAGAGAGTAGCCCCATAATATGAACAGCATTGCCGCTGCTCTGGGCTTTGTCGATGGCCTCGCAGTAAACTGGGTTGCTAAAGAAGTCACCATCGCTAATGGCTTTATTGATGCGGGTGAAGTTTTGGTAGACCACCCGTCCAGCGCCCAGCGTCATATGACCCACTTCCGAGTTGCCCATCTGACCCTCGGGTAATCCCACCGCCATGCCTGAGGTATGAATCAATGTCTTGGGGCGCTCTTTCCAGAGCGACTGCCAGACTGGCGCGTCCGCTTTTGTAATGGCGTTGTGGGTATCGACGTCGCTGTAGCCGAAGCCGTCGAGAATCAAGAGTACTAGCGGTTTGTGCTGTTGGGTCATGGAGAGCGTCTAGGTTGGAAAGTAACGGATGATTTTAAAGCCCCGCGCGGCATTTCGCTATGCTCGCGCGGGAATTAAATTAAATAGAGCAGATTATTCCGCTTCGAGTTCTTCCCAGCGCTGATAACAGAGATTAAGCTGCTCTTGCAGTGCGACGAGATGTTGTTCAATCGGCGCGCTGACCGAGCGCTCCGCCTGGTAGAAGTCAGGCTGATTAATCTGTTCGGAAATTTCGCCAATTTCAGTTTCCAAGCGTTCGATCTCTGCTGGCAACTGGTCGAGTTCACGCTGAATTTTGTAGGAGCGCTTTTTTACTGGTGCGGCCGATTTACTCTTAGCTTTAGTTGCCACTTGAGAGGCAGCTGCTTTGGTTGCAGTTTGCTCGGCACTGCGCTGGCGCAGCCAGTCGTCGTAGCCGCCGATATACTGGTTGATGACGGCATTGCCTTCAAACACCAGGGTGCTGGTGACGACGTTGTTCAAAAAGGCCCGGTCGTGGCTCACTAGCAGTACGGTGCCTTTGTAGTCGATTAACAGTTCTTCAAGCAGATCCAGCGTATCGATATCCAAATCATTGGTTGGCTCATCGAGCACCAGAATATTCGATGGGCGGGTGAATAATTTGGCCAGCAATAGACGATTGCGCTCACCGCCCGAGAGGGCGCTGACCGGCTGCCGGCAGCGATCAGGGCTGAAGAGAAAATCCTGTAAGTAGCTGATAACGTGTCGCGATTTGCCGCCAACTTCGAGCATGTC
>JAFMBY010000082.1 GCA_017858135.1 Porticoccaceae bacterium
CCGTGAGGGTGGCCGAACAGTAGGCGCTGGTGTGGTTGCTAAGATTATTGAGTAAGTAACAAATCCAGTCTAAACCGCAGAGCCGAGGCATCGACAGATGTCTCGGCTTAGCTGTCAGATAGGGAAAGCAATAAAAATCATTGTAGGCCAGTAGTTCAATTGGTAGAGCACCGGTCTCCAAAACCGGCTGTTGGGGGTTCGAGTCCCTCCTGGCCTGCCACTTAATAAGTTCGGGACGCATGAATGAGTGTTGCAGCAGAAGATAAAGAGTTTCGACTGGATTGGCTGAAGTGGCTGATAGCGCTATCAGTGCTGGGTGGTGCTATATATGCCAACTGGTATTACGGGGCTGAATCAGTTCTCTATCGTGCCCTCGGAATGTTAGTTGCGATAGCGGTAACGGCTTTTGTGGCCGCACAAACGAGCAAGGGCGCAGCGACTATCGAGTTGGCAATTGGTGCTCGCACGGAATTGCGCAAGGTTGTATGGCCGACTAAGCAGGAACGTAATCAGACTACTCTGATTGTGGTTGCCGTAATTTTATTGATGTCGCTGATTCTCTGGGGAATTGATTCCCTATTGAGTTGGGGCGCTGCACAGATAATGGGTTAGGAGAAAGGCATGTCGATGCGTTGGTATGTGGTACATGCTTACTCGGGTTACGAGAAGAAAGTTGCGATCGCTCTTCAGGATCGCGTGCAGATGCACGGGTTGCAAGGTAAGTTTGGTGAGGTTCTGGTTCCTACTGAAGAAGTGGTAGAGATGCGTGGTGGCGAAAAGCGTACCAGCGAAAGAATGTTCTTCCCGGGCTACGTGTTGGTGCAAATGGAATTGGATGATGATACTTGGCATCTGGTCAAAGAAACGCCACGTGTTATGGGCTTTATTGGTGGCAAGGCGGATAAGCCCGCACCGATTACAGATAAGGAAGCTGATCTGATCTTGCAGCGTGTGCATGATTCAGAGGAGGCGCCGCGTCCCAAGACTATGTTTGAGCCTGGCGAGTTGGTGCGTGTCACTGACGGCCCATTTAACGACTTCAATGGAACCGTCGAAGAAGTTAATTACGAAAAGAGCAAGCTTCGGGTGGCAGTGTCGATCTTCGGTCGATCAACTCCGGTTGAGCTTGAATTTACGCAGGTCGAAAAGGCCTGATAAAACGTTTTGTTGGTAAGCCGGCAATTCCGCCGACTTATCGGGGAGCCAGTGAAGGATAGTTGTTGCGATATTTGTAACAGCCATCTGGAGGCGCTAATACCCACGAGAGGAGAAAAAAATGGCTAAGAAAGTTACAGCTTATATCAAGCTTCAAGTGCCTGCTGGCCAGGCCAATCCAAGTCCCCCTGTTGGTCCCGCTCTGGGTCAGCACGGTGTTAATATCATGGAATTTTGTAAGGGCTTCAATGCTCAGACTCAAGGCGTTGAGCCAGGTGCGCCGGTACCCGTAGTGATCACAGTTTATGCTGATCGCAGCTTCACGTTTGTGATGAAGACGCCACCTGCGTCTTTCCTCCTGAAGAAGGCGGCTGGTATTAAAAGCGGTAGCGGACGTCCAAATACTAACAAGGTGGGTACTGTTACTCGCGCTCAGCTTGAAGAGATCGCCACTGCTAAACAACCTGACCTGACCGCTGCTGATATGGATGCCGCGGTGCGCACCATTGCTGGTTCTGCCCGCTCAATGGGCCTTGAAACGGAGGGTGTGTAAATGCCTAATTTATCTAAGCGTCGTCGCGCTATTAATGAAAAAATTGAAGCTGGCAAGTTGTACTCTGCCGATGAAGCTCTGAACCTGCTGAAAGAACTGTCAGCGGCTAAGTTCAATGAAACTGTCGAAGTGGCCATTAACCTTGGCATCGATCCGCGCAAGTCGGATCAGATCGTTCGCGGTGCTACTACCCTGCCTAACGGATCTGGTAAAGATGTCCGTGTATGCGTATTTGCCCAGGGCGATGCGGCTGAAGCGGCGAAAGCTGCCGGTGCTGAGCTGGTTGGTATGGACGAATTGGCCGACGAAATTAAAGGCGGCATGATGGATTTTGATGTCGTTATCGCTGCGCCTGACGCAATGCGCGTCGTCGGTCTGCTGGGTAAAGTGCTCGGGCCTCGCGGTCTTATGCCAAACCCTAAATCTGGAACTGTTACGCCAGACGTTGCTACAGCGGTGAAAAATGCTAAAGCGGGTCAGGTACGTTTCCGTGCAGACAAGAACGGTATTATTCATGGTGGCATTGGTGTGGCAACATTTGAAGCGTCTGCGCTAAAGGAAAACCTGCAGGCCTTGATAGCTGATTTGGCCAAGGCCAAGCCAGCATCTGCCAAGGGCGTCTACATGAAGAAGGTCACGTTGTCTTCAACTATGGGCCCAGGATTGATGATTGATCAGAGCTCCATCGGAGCCTGATTGACTGGCGGGTTTTTCCGCCGAACAGACTTTGGGGTTCGCGCTGATTATTAATGTCGGTGCGGGCCGTTAAAGACCGTAGGTTCCCGCAAGGGTTTAATGAATCTTAGGGCTTTTATGCCATCAGGATTTGCCTACGCAAACGGTGAGCCCAGTACAGAATTATTTGCACTGGATACAATTCGCCGAGGTGGTCGGAGACTATAGGTGCCGGCCGAAACTCAGGTAAAAGCAGGAGATTTATCGTGGCATTGAATCTCGAAGGCAAAAAAGCAATTGTTGCTGAAGTAAGTGAAACAGCAGCGAACGCTTTGTCTCTAGTGATTGCCGACGCTCGTGGCGTTGATGTAACCGCTATGAATGCTCTGCGTGCTAAAGCTCGAGCAGAGAACGTGCAATTGCGCGTGATCCGCAACACTTTAGCCAAGCGGGCATTCTCTGAAACTGACTACGCATGCGTAGAAGAGGTTTTAGTTGGTCCATCATTATTTGGTTTCTCTATGGAGGATCCAGGTGCTGCTGCGCGACTTTTTAAAGACTTTGCGAAAGACAACAAAGAATTTGAAGTCAAAGCGTTATCAGTTAGTGGTCAGTTACTCGAAAGTGGGCAAATCGACATGCTTGCCAAACTTCCGACCCTCCATGAGGCTCTCGGTATGTTGGCGGCTGTTACGTTGGCTCCGGTTACTAAGTTGGTTAGAACGTTCAATGAAGTACCGACTAAAGTAACTCGTGTTGTGGCTGCAGTAAAAACTCAAAAAGAGGAAGCTGCGTAAGCACTTCCAGTGTAAACATTAAAATTTAGGAGGCCCGAAATGGCTTTATCACGTGAAGATATTTTGAATGCAATCGCAGAAATGAGTGTTATGGATGTTGTTGAGCTCGTCAGTGCGATGGAAGAGAAGTTTGGTGTTTCTGCTCAGGCTGCTGTTGCAGTTGCGGCTGGTCCAGCTGCTGCTGGTGGCGAAGCTGCTGCCGAAGAGAAGACAGACTTCGATGTAGTGTTGAGCGCTGTTGGCGACAAGAAAGTGAATGTTATTAAGGCTGTTCGCGCAATCACTGGTCTTGGTCTAAAAGAAGCTAAAGAATTGGTTGATGGCGCTCCGTCAACAATCAAAGAAGCTGCTTCTAAAGACGACGCTGAAGAAGCTAAGAAGACATTGGAAGAAGCTGGCGCAACTGTCGAACTTAAGTAAGTTGGTCGCGCAAGTTGCCTGATTTTTTCAGGCTGGGCTGAAGGGGATTTCCCTTCGGCCCTTTTCTGCTTGTAAGTATGGGAATTTATAAGCAGTAGTACCTTGAGCTTGAACTCAAGATTGGTAATTCCCTAATAAAGATATCCCGAGGAATACAGATGGCTTACTCTTTCACCGAGAAGAAACGTATCCGCAAGAACTTTGGCAAGCTGCCAAATGTAATGGACTTGCCCTACCTGCTGGCAATCCAACTTGATTCCTATAAGAATTTTACCCAAACGGGTGTTGCGGTCGGTGACCGCCAAAACACCGGTTTGCACGCCGCACTAAACTCGATCTTCCCGATCGTTGGTTATTCTGGTCACGCGGCGCTAGAGTACGTTGACTATGTTTTAGGCAAGCCTGCCTTTGACGTTGAAGAGTGTAAGCTCCGTGGTGTTACCTTCTCAGTGCCGTTGAGAGTGCGTGTTCGTCTGGTTATTTACGACAAAGAATCGACTAATAAAGCGATTAAAGATATTCGTGAGCAGGAAGTGTATCTTGGTGAAATTCCGCTGATGACCGACAACGGTACGTTCATCATCAACGGAACTGAGCGAGTTATCGTCTCCCAGTTGCACAGATCTCCCGGCGTTATCTTTGATCACGATAAGGGTAAGACTCACTCGTCCGGCAAGTTGCTGTACACCGCCCGCGTGATTCCCTATCGCGGGTCATGGTTAGACTTTGAGTTCGACCCCAAAGATGTTCTCTATGTGCGTATTGACCGTCGCCGCAAACTACCGTCTACTATTCTGTTGCGCGCGCTGGGTTATAGCTCCGAAGAAATTCTCGATATGTTCTTCGACACCAGTATTTTCCACCAGAAAAAAGACGGCTTTACGCTGGAGCTGGATCCCGAGCGTTTGCGTGGTGAAATCACTGTCTTCGATATTAAAGACAAAAAAGGTGCGGTGATTGTTGAAAAGGGCCGCCGGGTTACAGCGCGCCATATTCGTGACTTGGAGAAAGGTAAAGTCACGTCGCTGGAAGTGCCGGCTGAGTATTTGCTGGGCCGTGCGACCGCCAAAGATATTGCCGATCCTAAAACCGGCGAGCTGTTGTTTGAATGTAATACTGAGATTACCCTCGAGATATTAGAGCAGATATCCGAGGCTGGTGTTAAAGATATTGAAACACTCTACACCAATGATCTGGATTGCGGACCGTTTATTGCCGACACCTTACGTGCTGATCCGTCGCGGACTCAGCTGGAAGCGTTGGTCGAAATCTATCGCATGATGCGCCCTGGTGAGCCACCGACTAAAGAGTCGGCGGAGAACTTATTCTACAATCTGTTCTTCAATCTCGAGCGTTATGATTTGTCCTCTGTGGGTCGTATGAAGTTCAATCGTCGCCTCGATCGCGTCGAAGAGGAAGGCTGCGGCGTCCTCTATGATCAGCGTTACTTCTCGATGCAGAAAACTGACGAAGCTCAAGAGCTTTTCGAGCAGTTTGGTGAAGGTTCCGACATTGCTGATGTGATGAAAACCTTGATCAATATCCGCAACGGTAAAGGCTTTGTCGATGATATCGATCACCTGGGTAACCGCCGTATTCGCTCTGTGGGCGAAATGGCCGAAAACCAGTTCCGAGTGGGTCTTGTCCGAGTTGAGCGCGCCGTTAAAGAGCGTTTGTCGATGGCCGAGTCTGAAGAGTTAATGCCGCAGGATCTGGTGAATGCCAAGCCTGTTGCTGCCGCAATGAAAGAGTTCTTTGGGTCCAGTCAGCTGTCTCAGTTTATGGATCAGAACAATCCGCTTTCAGAAATCACCCACAAGCGTCGTGTTTCGGCCTTGGGGCCAGGCGGTTTGACCCGCGAACGCGCTGGCTTTGAAGTGCGAGACGTACACCCGACTCACTACGGTCGAGTATGTCCGATCGAGACGCCGGAAGGACCAAACATTGGTTTGATCAACTCTCTGGCAACCTATGCCCGCACTAATAACTACGGCTTTATTGAAACGCCTTATCGCAAAGTAGTTAACAATAAGGTCACCGACCAGATTGAATACTTGTCCGCGATCAACGAGTCCCAGTACGTTATTGCACAGGCATCGGCCAAGCTCAATGCCAAAGGCGAGTTTGTCGAGGAGGTGGTGAATGTTCGCCACCAAAATGAATTTACCGTTAAGTTGCCCGGTGATGTCGACTATATGGATGTGTCGCCGCGCCAGGTTGTTTCGGTTGCAGCGTCACTGATTCCATTCCTTGAGCACGATGATGCTAACCGAGCGCTGATGGGCTCAAACATGCAGCGTCAGGCAGTCCCAACTCTGCGTGCGGAAGCACCGTTGGTGGGTACCGGTATTGAGCGCACAGTGGCCAGTGACTCAGGCGTGTGTAAGGTTGCTAAGCGTGGTGGTGTTATCGAAAGCGTCGATGCCGGACGAATTGTTGTCCGTGTCAGTGACGCAGAAGTCGAGTCCGGCGAAGCCGGTGTCGATATTTACAATCTGACCAAATACACCAGATCGAACCAGAATACCTGTATCAATCAGCGCCCAATTGTTAAGCAGGGCGATCAAGTGTCCCGCGGTGATGTTTTGGCTGATGGACCATCTGTTGATCTCGGTGAGTTGGCGCTGGGGCAAAACATGCGAATCGCATTTATGCCTTGGAACGGCTACAACTTTGAGGATTCGATTCTGATCTCTGAGCGTGTTGTTCAGGAAGATCGTTTCACCACTATCCACATTCAGGAACTGACCTGTGTCGCTCGCGACACTAAGCTGGGCTCTGAAGAAATTACTGCGGATATCCCCAATGTTGGTGAAGTGGCGCTGGCCAGACTCGATGAGTCAGGCATTGTCCACATCGGTGCGGAAGTTGCTGCTGGTGATATTCTGGTCGGTAAGGTAACGCCTAAGGGTGAAACCCAGTTGACTCCGGAAGAGAAACTTTTGAGAGCCATCTTTGGCGAGAAAGCCTCTGACGTTAAAGACACCTCCCTGCGTGTGCCTACCAGCATTAAAGGGACTGTGATTAACGTTCAGGTGTTTACTCGCGATGGGCTAGACAAAGATCAGCGTTCACTGGATATCGAGCGTGCAGAGTTGGAGCAGTTCCGCAAAGATCTAAACGATGAGTACCGCATTGTTGAGAATGCCACGCTTGGACGTCTATTTACCTCGTTGGTTGGTGGTAAGGTCGTCAAGGCCGAGGGTCTTAAGAAAGGCGATGTACTGACTGCCGAAGCCGTTGCTGATTACAACGTTGAAGACTGGTTTGGCATTCGCATGGACAAAGCTGAACTCAATGATCAAATTGCTGCAGCACAGGTTCAGTTGGCTGACCGTCGCACAAATCTCGACGAGCGTTTCGAAGAGAAGCGTGGCAAGTTGCAGAGCGGTGATGATCTTGCGCCTGGCGTATTGAAGACCGTTAAGGTTTATCTCGCCGTTAAGCGTCGCATCCAGCCTGGTGACAAGATGGCTGGTCGTCACGGTAACAAAGGTGTTATCTCGGTGATTAAGCCAATCGAAGATATGCCTTACGATGAACATGGTGAGCCAGTCGATATCGTACTCAACCCTCTCGGTGTTCCATCGCGAATGAACGTCGGTCAGGTTCTTGAAACCCATATGGGTATGGCTGCCAAAGGTCTTGGCGTGAAAATTGACGCGATGATTAAGGCGCAGTCAAAAGCTGCCGAGATTCGTACGTTCCTGCAGGAAATCTACGATGTCGGCGAGACCGTTTATGGTACCGATCTCAAAGAACTGACCGATAAAGAAGTTCTTGAGTTGGCCGGCAACTTGCGCAAAGGTGTGCCGATCGCGACACCGGTATTTGATGGCGCCAACGAAATCGAGCTGAAGAAGCTTCTGGAACTGGCTGACTTGCATGAGAGTGGTCAAACCACCCTTTATGACGGTCGCAGTGGCGATAAGTTTGATCGTCCGGTGACAGTTGGCTACATGTACATGCTTAAACTGAACCACCTGGTTGACGACAAGATGCACGCCCGTTCAACAGGTTCTTACAGCTTGGTTACTCAGCAGCCGCTGGGTGGTAAAGCGCAGTTTGGTGGTCAGCGATTCGGTGAGATGGAAGTGTGGGCGTTGGAGGCATATGGTGCCGCCTATACGCTGCAGGAAATGCTTACCGTCAAGTCTGATGACGTTGCAGGTCGAACCAAGATGTATAAAAACATCGTGGATGGCGATCACCGAATGGAGCCTGGCATGCCAGAGTCATTCAACGTGTTGGTTAAAGAGGTGCGCTCACTCGGCATCAACATGGAATTGGAAAACGAATAAGCGCTGTTTTGCTTACCTGATGGCCGGGGCGAAAAATCGCCTCGGCAAACCCAGTTACTGGAGGAAAAGCCTTGAAGGATTTAGTCAACCTACTCAAGCAGCAAGAACAAAATACTGAATTCGATAATATTCGAATCGGTCTCGCATCACCGGAAATGATCCGCTCATGGTCATTTGGTGAGGTTAAAAAGCCCGAGACAATTAACTACCGTACTTTCAAGCCTGAGCGCGAAGGTCTTTTCTGTGCCAAGATTTTTGGACCAGTAAAAGATTACGAATGCCTGTGTGGCAAGTACAAGCGCATGAAGCACCGCGGTATCGTGTGTGAAAAATGCGGCGTGGAAGTGACACTCACTAAAGTCCGACGTGAGCGCATGGGGCACATCGAGCTGGCCTGTCCCGTTGCCCACATCTGGTTCCTCAAGTCACTGCCATCGCGCATCGGTTTGATGCTGGATATGACGCTGCGTGAAATTGAGCGTGTGCTCTATTTTGAATCCTACGTTGTCACTGATCCTGGTTTAACGACGTTGGAGAAAGGTCAGTTATTGACCGATGAAGAATACTTTGAGTCCCTCGAAGAGTTCGGTGACGAGTTTACCGCGACCATGGGTGCTGAAGCGATTCAGGCTCTGCTGAAAGAGATTGTCCTCGAAGATGAGATTGCGGATATCCGTGAGGAAATCCCCAACACCAAATCTGAGACCAAAATTAAGAAGTTCTCCAAGCGGCTCAAATTGCTCGAAGCCTTTCACGGTTCTGGCAACAAGCCAGAGTGGATGGTGCTGCAAGCACTACCGGTTCTGCCGCCAGACCTTCGTCCACTGGTGCCGTTGGATGGTGGTCGCTTCGCGACATCAGATCTCAACGATCTTTACCGTCGTGTGATCAACAGAAATAACCGTCTCAAGCGACTTCTGGAGCTCAACGCGCCAGATATCATTGTCCGCAACGAAAAGCGTATGCTGCAAGAATCTGTCGATGCGCTGCTGGATAACGGTCGTCGCGGTCGTGCCATCACTGGCTCGAACAAACGCCCACTGAAATCACTTGCCGACATGATTAAAGGTAAGCAGGGTCGTTTCCGTCAGAATCTGCTCGGTAAGCGTGTTGATTACTCAGGTCGTTCGGTGATCGTTGTTGGTCCCGCTCTGCGTCTGCATCAATGTGGTCTGCCTAAGCGTATGGCACTTGAGTTGTTCAAGCCGTTTATCTTCAGCAAGCTAGAACTGCGTGGCCTTGCCACAACGATCAAAGCGGCGAAGAAAATGGTTGAGCGCGAAGAGCCAGTGGTTTGGGATATTCTCGAAGACGTTATTCGTGAGCACCCAGTACTGCTTAACCGTGCACCGACACTTCACCGTCTCGGTATCCAGGCCTTTGAGCCGGTACTGATTGAAGGTAAAGCAATTCAATTGCACCCATTGGTTTGTGCGGCCTACAACGCCGACTTCGATGGTGACCAGATGGCAGTGCATGTGCCATTGACAATCGAAGCGCAGATGGAATCCCGTGCGCTGATGATGTCGACTAACAATATTCTGTCGCCGGCATCGGGTGAGCCGATTATCGTTCCGTCGCAGGACGTTGTATTGGGCCTTTACTACATGACTCGCCACAAGGTTAATGGTCTTGGTGAGGGTATGGTATTTGCCGATGGTAGCGAAGTCTCTCGCGCCTTTTATTCCGGTAAAGCAGAACTTCAGTCGCGCGTGAAAGTTCGTATCAACGAAGTACTGGTAGACGAAGTCACCGGTGAGCGCAGTGAAGAAACGAAGATTGTTGACACCACTGTCGGCCGTGCACTGCTGTGGGAAATTGTCCCCCAAGGTCTGCCATTTGAGCTGGTCAACAAGCCCATGGTTAAAAAGGCTATCTCGTTGATCATTAATGAGTGCTACCGTCGCGTTGGTTTGAAAGATACCGTTATCTTTGCCGATCAGCTGATGTACACGGGCTTTGACTTCTCTACACGTTCTGGCGCGTCGATTGGTGTTAACGACTTCGTTATCCCCGATGACAAGCATGAGATTATCGCTGCAGCGGACGATCAGGTGCGTGAAATAGAAGGTCAGTTTGCTTCTGGTCTGGTAACCCAGGGTGAGAAATACAACAAAGTTATCGACATCTGGTCTCAGGCCAACGATCGCGTCGCCAAGTCGATGATGAAAGGCATTAGCACCGAGAGCGTGATTAATAAAGACGGTGAGGAAGAGCAGCAAGATTCCTTTAACTCGGTCTTTATCATGGCCGACTCCGGCGCTCGTGGTAGCCCGGCTCAGATTCGTCAGTTGGCTGGTATGCGTGGTCTGATGGCGCGTCCAGATGGCTCGATCATCGAGACACCGATTACCGCTAACTTCCGTGAAGGTCTTAACGTACTTCAGTACTTTATCTCTACTCACGGAGCGCGAAAGGGTCTTGCTGATACCGCACTGAAAACAGCTAACTCCGGTTACCTGACACGTCGTTTGGTCGATGTTGCTCAGGACG
>JAFMBY010000083.1 GCA_017858135.1 Porticoccaceae bacterium
GTGGCCTTTTTCGATGTGAATGAGGTTGTTGAGTCTAGATTGGTAATTTTGTCTGCCATGACGTCTGTATCCCTGTCGACGCTGATAGTTTGCATGCTATCCAGTCGCCGCTATCCAATAGTTCACACCGTCGCCCACTGAGTTATGTGCTTTTTGAGAAGTTAGTGGGGTTGGTTTTGTTGGATTTCTGCTGTGCACTGACTTTTGCAGTGACAGCCCTCCCTGTACTGTTAAAAGTAGTTCACAGATTGAGGGGCTTCAAGGCCGATGCGTATGGCTGGGATGTTGAGACCCTTCGGCTGCGCTCAGGGTGACAGGGTGGTAGTCATCCCAAGCGCAATGGAGGATCTCACTCAGGCTGGCTGAGTGGTGTATTGCCATCAATCGATGACTGTACCAGGTCGAGCAATTCACGCAGTGCGACGGAGATCATGGCGAAGTCTGGCGATGGGCCATGACGGAGGTCTTTAACCATGGACTGCCAGCGTTGAATCAATGCTGTTTGCTGTTGCTGCCAGTTGTCGAGGAGCGAGGCAAGGTCATTCTCTGCAGCGTACTGCAGCAGGCTGGCGGTCAGGCGGCGGCGCTGTCCTTCGAGGTCGTCAACGTAGGATTCGCGGGCCAGATCTTGCCAGCGGTTGTCCGGTTGCAGTGCGACGATCTGCGCCATAAACCAATCGAGTGAGAGGTATTCGCCGAGTTTAAAGTACAGTTCGGCGACTTGCTGAATTGGCTTACCCAGTTGCAGCGCAGTATCGACCACACCGAGGCTGACAAACATGCTGTCGGAGGCGGCGAGACGCGAGGCTAGCTGATCCTCTACCTGCAATGCGGTGAGGTTGGCTTTCTCGGCGCTCCAAAGGTTTATCCATTCTATTTCGTGAAGCTCTGGCAGGTGTTGCAACACAGACTGAATGGGAGCGGTAAATTGCTCAATGAGTTCTGCACAATTTAACGTCTGCCGGCGGTTGCGCAACAGCCATCTGGTTGTGCGCCGTGCCAGCCTGATCAAGATATGCAACAGATCCAGCTGCACTTTGGCGGGCAGGTCACTCTCTTCTATCTGTTGCCACAACACTTCAATGCCGAGGATATTCATGGCAATGGCATAGGCGCGAATCACATCTCCGGCCGAGGCGCCGGTTGATTCCATCTGCCGGAAGAAGAAACTAAAGCCGACGCGGTCAACGAGATCATTGGCCAGTTGCGTGGCGGCAATTTCCTGTCGCAGTTGATGGTTCGCCACGGCATCGGCATAAGCATCGACCAAGGCTGGCGGGAAGGCCTTATTGACTGATGCGGCGAGATGCGGATCGCTCAACAGGTCGGCGTCGACTAGCGCTTCTTTTAGCATAACTTTTGAGTAGCAGACCAGCACGGCCAGCTCTGGTCTGGTCCAGCTCGGCTGATTGCGGTTGATGCGTTCACTGAGTTGGTCATCGGTGGGCAAAAACTCCAATTCTCGATCGAGTTTGCCGCTGTTCTCGAGCCAGGCCATAAAGCGCTGAAACTCGGCATGCTGCTGGTCGCTGCGATGCTGTGCCAGACTAATCGCTTGGGTCTGGCGGACATTATTGTGCAGCACCAGCTCAGCGACACTGTCGGTCATCGACTCAAGAAACTGATTGCGTTCTTCGAGAGAGAGCTGCCCGGTTAGCACCTGCTGATTGAGCAAAATCTTGATATTCACTTCGTGATCTGAGCAGTCGACGCCGGCGGCGTTGTCGATAAAGTCCGTGTTACACAGCCCGCCTTTCAAACAGAACTCGACACGACCGCGCTGGGTCATGCCGAGATTACCGCCCTCGCCAAATACCTTGCAGCGCAGATCGCGGCCATCGACACGCAGTCCGTCATTGGCTCTATCACCGACTTCAGCATTGTTCTCCGACGAGGCTTTGACATAGGTGCCAATGCCGCCATTCCAGATCAGGTCAACGGGCGATTTTAAAATCGCATTGAGCAGTTCTGTGGGGGTCACCTCATCGCGCTCAATGGCAAAGCGTTGTTTAATCTGCGGGGTCAGTTTTAGTGACTTGGCCGAGCGAGAATAGATGGCACTGCCCTCTGACATCAAGGCACGATCAAAGTCATCCCAGGTGCTGCGCGGGGTTTCAAAAAGCCGCTTGCGCTCGACAAAAGTGGTTGCAGAATCGGGGTTGGGATCGATAAAAATATGCAGGTGATTAAACGCCGCAACCAACTGGATATGTTCCGATAACAACATGCCGTTACCAAATACATCGCCACCCATATCGCCGACACCGACGACACTAAAGTCCTGCTGCTGAATATCGATACCGATTTCACGGAAGTGTCGCTGCACCGCCACCCAGGCACCACGGGCGGTAATGCCCATACCTTTGTGGTCATAACCGTTGCCGCCACCGGAGGCAAAGGCATCACCGAGCCAAAAGTTGTTCGCCGCGGAGATTTCATTGGCGATATCGGAGAAGGTCGCAGTGCCCTTGTCTGCCGCTACCACCAGATAGGGGTCGTCGCCATCGCGGCGCACCACGTCGATTGGCGCAACGATTTCCCCTTCGATAAGGTTGTCGGTGATATCCAGCAGCGCCTGTATATAAAGCATATAACTGGCAATGCCCTCTTGCAGCCAGGCATCGCGGCCGGCGGCCATAGATGCCTGTTTGGCGACAAATCCGCCCTTGGCACCGGTCGGGACAATCACGGCATTCTTCACTTGCTGCGCTTTCACCAGCCCCAATACTTCGGTGCGGTAATCCTCTAGCCGATCGGACCAGCGCAGACCGCCACGGGCGACCTTGCCGCCGCGCAGATGCACACCTTCAACCCGCGGCGAGTAGACAAAGATCTCAAACGCCGGACGCGGCTTGGGGGCGAGAGAGATCTTGCCTGAATCCAGTTTGACCGAGATATAGGATTTGCTGCTGCCGTCTTCGAAGGTCTGGAAAAAGTTGGTGCGCAGAGTTGCCTCGATGACTTCGAGATAACTGCGAATCACATTGTCTTCACTGATATTGTCGACGTCATCGAGGGCGTCAATAATCTTCGTCACTAACCCTTGCGAGCGCTCGCTGCGACTGTCACTGGCGTAACGTGGGTCAAAATAACTTTTGAACAGCGCGACCAAATTGCGCGTGATATCCAGATAGCGCGAGAGCGTATCGGCAATAAATTCCTGGCTGTAGGAAATACCCAGCTGTTTCAGATAGCGCGCGTAGAGTCGCAACATCGCCACCGCGCGCCAATTCAAACGCGCGCCGACCACTAGGCGGTTAAAACTGTCATTTTCGGCATCGCCCTTCCAGACCGTCCCTAGAGCCTCTTTAAAACTGCCCTGAACCGCCTCGACATCGACATTGACGTCGAGTGAAAATGACAGCTCAAATTCCTGCAGCCAGATATCGCCATCAGCCTCTGGGCTGATCAGATAAGGGTGCTCCATAACTACTCGAAAGCCGAGATTTTCCAGCATCGGGATCATATCAGAGAGCTCCAGCGGTCGCTGGCGGTGAAACAGTTTTAGCTGCAAGTGATTGTTCTCGGCGGCTTGCTGATGCTGTAGATCAATGGCCAGCTCACCACTGCCCTCTAACGCATCAAACAACTCAATGTGCGCAAGCGCCTGATCAGGGGAATAAATTTCTCGATAGGCGCTAGGGAAAGCACGCTGAAAACGTCGCGCTATGGCAGCACCTTCGGCCTGCCCAGCTACCTTTGACGCAGTGGCAGCAAATTCATCCGACCAGTCGCGGGTCACCTGACGGACGAGATCTTCGAGATCAGCACTGCTGACCTTTAAATATTGCTTGTTGCGAATCTGGTAGACCAGATAAATTCGCACCAGCACCGACTCAGGTAAAAACTGGGTGGTAAATTCGCTTTCGACAGCATCTAACCGGTCACCAATCGCCTGTTGAATTTTCGCTCGGGCCTGAGTGCTAAACGACTCTCGAGGCAGGTAGACAATGCAGCTGACGAACTTGTCAAAGGGGTCCGGGTGCATAAAGACCTTTATCACACGGCGCTCATAGATTTGCCAGATACCAATGGCGGTCTCCGCTAACGTTTCACGGCTGACAAAAAACAACTCATCGCGCGGATGGAAGTCGAGGATGGTCATCAACGCCTTGCCATCATGGCTGTTGGACTGAAACCCGGAGTTCTCCATCACCCAGTTAACTTTATTGCGCAAAATCGGAATGCGCCTTGGGCTGTAGGAGTAAAACTGCGACGTGTAGAGCCCCATAAAGCGCACTTCACCGCAGGGTTGGCCCTGGTCGTCAAAACGCTTGACCACCACATAGTCGGAGTAGACATCGCGATGCACGCGCGAGCGCTGAGACGATTTGCTAATGGTCAGCAGTTCATCACTTTCGTAGAGGGCGCGCACGCCGGGGCTAAGCTCCTCAACCCACTCTTCGCGGCGATCACCGGTGTATTTTTTTAACAATCCGCAGCGACTCTCTGGCACTTCACTGAGGTACATTTTTCCGCTATCAACCTTTAGATCAAACTCCGCACAGCCGGTAAAGGTAAAGTAGCCGTTATAAATCCAGCGCAAAAACTCCAGCGACTCCTCAAGCTGTTCTACTTGCGGAGCGTTTTGCTGTAGCTCAGCAATCAGGCTTTCAACCCGCTGGCGCATCGGATCAAAATCATCCACCACCACCTCAACATCATTGAGCACATCTAATAGCTCACGACGCAGGTCCGCCAGTTCCGACTCAATATGCAGGTCGACCTCGATGGTGATAAACGCCTCGCGTTCGGTGCCGTCGATAAAATCTGCATAGATCGTTTCAATAACACCTTGATCGTTGCGCAACACCCAGACCGGATTGCTCTGCAAGGTAAAGATATTGAGGCCACGGCGATTGAGCACAATGCGCAGTGAGTCGACCAGAAACGGCATATCCCGCTGGTTGATATAAATTGTCGTGTGCGAACTCAACCAGCCATCCTGCTCTGGATCCGGATTAAACACCCTTACCCGAGCGCGACCGTCGCTAGCGCTGGCAGCGTGATTAACTGGCCCTACATTATTGAGCGTCTCCGCGCTAAAGCGGCACAGGCCCCAGAGGTTCCAGAAAATATCCTCTGCGGAGCGCGCCAGATAGTCGGCGTCCGGATAAAAGTGCATCGCGTTAGCAAGGAAATTATCCATCTGCCGTGCCTGCGCTTGAGTCAGCTTTTGAGTGGCTATTTTTTTAAGCGAGGCGATCAACGCGGCGCGTTGTTGATTATTTTTTGCATCCATGAGCGGGTTTCGAAACCTTTTTTTGTTTTAGTAGTCTGTAACCCGGTTCGGTCACTTTCTCGAGTTCAAGGGTAACAAAAATTATTTAGTGATGGTAAGTATATTCGTCTCGCATAATGACCAAAACGATGTTTGTGTGCTGCTACAATAGTCACTAGAATCACCCACCACATTATTTTGCACCGCACTTATTAGAGGTTACTTTTGCATCAGAAAATTCACCAACTCAAAGACTGGCTCAACACTCAAATTGTCGGCCAGGATCATCTTGTTGAACGTTTGATTATCGCCTTGCTAGCGGATGGACATCTGCTTGTCGAGGGCGCTCCGGGGCTGGCTAAAACCAAGGCCATCAAAACCCTCTCGGAAGGGATCGAAGGTAACTTCCAGCGCGTGCAATTTACCCCCGACCTGTTGCCCGCGGATATTACCGGCAGTGATATCTACCGTCCCGAGCACGGTAAATTTGAATTTCAGGCTGGGCCGCTGTTTCACAATTTGGTACTGGCGGATGAAATTAACCGCGCGCCGGCCAAGGTCCAGTCGGCACTGCTCGAGGCGATGGCCGAGCGTCAGGTGTCGGTTGGCGGCACCACTTATCAATTGCCGCACCTATTTATGGTAATGGCAACACAAAACCCAATTGAGCAAGAAGGCACCTACCCGCTTCCCGAAGCGCAGATGGACCGCTTTTTAATGCATATTATGGTCGATTATCCAGCGCCAAAAACCGAGCGTTTGATTCTCGAACTGTCGCGTAAAGAAGCGCTCAAGGAAGCACCGCAAGCGGTCGAGTTACTTAACCAGGAGACCCTGTTCGCCGCGCGCAAAGAGGCCCTTGCTGTGCATATGGCCGAGCCGGTTGAGGAGTATCTGGTGCAGCTGATTCTCGCCACCCGCGATGCCAAGCTCTATGGCGGCGAACTCGCCAAATGGCTCGACTATGGCGCCAGCCCGCGCGCAACCATCGCGCTGGATCGCTGCAGCCGCGCACTGGCCTGGCTAAACGGTCGCGACTTTGTCACCCCCGACGATATCCGCGCGGTGGCTCACGATGTCTTGCGTCACCGCCTGATTCTCAGCTTCGACGCCGAGGCCAGCGGCATTACCGCTAATCAGGTGATTGATACCTTACTGGAATCTGTCTCCTCCGCCTGATGAGCCAACCCTTCGATTACAACAACCACCCCGCCATCGCCAGTCTCAGCGAGATGGTGAAACTGCGTTACGCTGCTCGCGAGCTAACCGGCTTCCCACGCGTCCAGGCGCGGCAAATGATGGCTGGCGGACACCGTTCGCGTTTTCGTGGCCGCGGCATGGACTTCGATGAAGTGCGTATCTATCAGCCCGGCGATGATGTGCGCAGCATTGACTGGCGTGTGACGGCCAAAACACAAACACCGCACACCAAGATTTTTCGTGAAGAACGTGAGCGTCCTGTACTGGTGGTCTGCGATCTGCGCGGACCGATGTTTTTTGGCAGTCAGCGTTTAAAATCAGTGGTCGCCTGCGAAATATCCGCTGCCCTGGCCTGGGCCGGACTCAACGCCAATGATCGCGTCGGTGGCCTGGTCTTTGGCACGCGGCACCAGGCTGAGGTCAAGTCGCGGCGCAGTCACCATGCGGTGCTGCAATTTATCCACCAACTGCAGGACTTTAGTCAGCAGCTGCTTGAGCCGGCGCCGGATCAGTTCAGTCTCGCGCATATTCTCGAAGAAGCGCGGCGCTTTGCCCTGCCCGGCACCACGGTTTTTATTGTCAGTGACTTTCACGATTTCAGTCCGGCCTGCGAACGTCAGCTGTTTGAACTGGCTCGCCACTGCAATCTCAACTTCTGTCATGTCTTCGACGCGATTGAGACCGAACTGCCGGCCCCGGCGCTTTATGCGGTCAGCGACGGTGATCAGCAGACCCTGCTCAACACCGGCGACAGCACCCTGCGTGCCGAATTTGAACAGGCCTTTGTGACGCGCAGCCAGATGCTAAAACGCTTTAGCCAACAACTCTCGGCTGGACTGTTGCCCTTTAATACCGCCGACTCAGCAATGGCCGTGTTGGCTCAGGCCTATGGCAAGCGGCGCAAGGGGCGACGTAGCTAATGGTCGACACGCCACTGTCAGCGCTGCCGAGTGCGCAAACAGCCGCTCCCCAGATGCCCAATCCTCTGGATCAGCTGCGCGATATTCACCTGCCCGAGCCGGTTTCCTGGTGGCCACCGGCGCCGGGCTGGTGGCTCTTGGCGCTGAGTGTTTGCGCCCTGCTGGGCTGGTTGCTGACGTGGCTCTACCGGCGTTATCGAGCTAATTCATATCGTCGTGAGGCACTCCATCAATTACAACAGTTGCAATCCGATAGCGATCCGCAAGAACAGCTACAGGCGCTATTTATACTGCTGAAACAGACCGCCAACTGCGCCTATCCCAATCGTTATCCAAGCAGTCTGACCATTGATACCTTTGTCGAGTTTCTCAAATTCAGTTGCGATAAAGCGGTCTTTAATGACATGCACATAGACTTGCAGGCACTGCTCTATGGCAAACAACAGAGCGACCAAGCCGTGGATCTTGAACGTCTGTTCGAGGATGCCCGAGTGTGGATCAAAGAGCATATGCTAGAAGATCAATTGGAGCTCGGCGACCCATGTTAGAACTGATCTGGCCATGGGCGCTGGCCTTGGCGCCGCTGCCACTGCTCTACCGCTGGCTGCGCAAGCCCGCTGAGGTACAGATGCGTGCCCTGCGTGCGCCATTGCTGGCCCATGCTGCGGCTGGTAGCAGCTCTATCGCTACCCGCTCTTGGCAAAAATCATTATTGCTGCTGGCACTGGCGATTATCTGGCTCTGCACACTGTTGGCTATAGCTCGCCCGGTATGGATTGGTGAACCGATCGCGCTGCCCACCAGCGGCCGCGATATTTTGCTGGCGGTGGATATCTCTGGGAGCATGGAGCGCGAAGATATGCAGCTGCGTGGCGAGACGGTTAATCGACTGGTCGCGGTGAAAGCGGTTGTCGGCAACTTTGTCACCGAGCGTGAAGGCGATCGTCTGGGACTGATTTTATTTGGCGAAAAAGCCTACCTGCAAACACCGCTGACGTTTGATCGCAAAACGATGCAGACACTGCTGTACGAGGCGCAATTGGGGTTTGCCGGCAACGGCACAGCAATCGGCGATGCCATTGGTCTGTCGGTTAAGCGTCTTCAGGAACGGCCGGAAAATCATCGTGTGGTGATTCTGCTGACTGATGGCGCCAATAATGCCGGCGAACTTGATCCACTGCAGGCGGCGCAGCTGGCCAGTCGCGCCAAGGTCAAGATTTACACCATCGGTGTCGGCGCAGAGACTCAGGAGACCTGGGGGCTTTTCGGTAAACGCGTCACCAACCCCTCGGCGGACCTTGATGAAAAGACGCTTGTGTCGATCGCCGACACCACCGGTGGACAATACTTCCGTGCGCGCAACCCCGAAGAACTGGTGGCGATCTACAACGAACTCAATCGCCTTGAGCCGATTGAACAGAACGCCGAAACCATTCGCCCGATCGCTGCGCTCTACCACTGGCCTCTGGCTGTTGCCTTTGTGCTCAGCTTGCTGATCGCGCTGAGTAATGGCTCACGGAGGTCTCGTGCCTGAGTTTTTAAGTGGCGATTTCAGCCAGCTGCATCTGTTGCGTCCCGAGGCTCTGCTGGGGCTAATACCGGCACTGGTTTTAGCTGGTCTGGCGCAGTGGCGCAAGCGCAGCGCCGGCAACTGGAGCAAGATTATCAATCCGCAGCTACTGCCGTTTTTGATGCAGGGCGACACCAATAAAAAACAACGCGGCATTCTCTGGGTACTGCTGGCTTGGATAATAACCTGTCTAGCGTTGGCGGGCCCAACCTGGCAACAGCTGCCGCAGCCAGTGCATAAAAAAGACAGTGCATTGATTTTGATTATGGATCTCTCGCCCTCGATGCTCGCCGAGGATGTCAAACCGAGTCGTTTGGCGCGGGCGCGGTTTAAGTTAATCGACATTCTTAACAGTCGCAGCGAGGGCTTTAGCGCACTGGTGGTCTATGGCGGCGACGCCTTTACCTTGACGCCACTCACCGAGGACAGCAACACCATTATCAGTCTGGTGCCGGTACTGCACCCGACCCTGCTGCCTGAATATGGCAGCAACACCGAAGCGGCAATCGAAACGGCTCTTGAGCTGGCGCTTAATGGCGGCTATCAACAGGCAGATCTGCTGCTGATTACCGATGAGGTGTCGCGCTCGGCATTCCCGAGAATTCGATCGATGATGTCCAAGGCAGGTAATTTTAGACTGTCTATTTTAGGTGTTGGCAGTGAGCAGGGTGCGCCTATCCCGACCGGTGCCGGTGGTTTTGCCAAAGACAGTAATGGCGCTATTATTATTCCCAAACTGTCACCCGCCTCGCTGCAGATGCTGGCGCAAAACAATGGCGGTATCTACTCTGGCATGAGCGCCGACGACTCGGATATCGAAGCTCTACTGGCCTCAACTGAAGCGCTATTCCCGGACGCCACTAAAGAGTTAGAGCGCTCTTTTGATCTGTGGGACGATCAGGGCTTCTGGCTGGCCTTTTTGCTGCTGCCAATTATTTTGGCGAGTTTCCGCAAAGGCAATATTGCCGTGATTGTGCTAATTCCTTTGCTGTTTTCCGATCCAGTGTCCGCGCTTGAATGGCAGGATCTGTGGAAAACCGATGACCAGCAAGCCCGTGAGGCCCTCGACGCCGGTGATGCGGCCGCCGCACAAAGCTTATTTAAAGACCGCGAGTGGCGTGGCAGCGCCGCCTATAAAGCCGGGGACTATGAATCAGCAATCAATGACTTCCTCGATTTTGACAGTGCCGACGCACACTATAATCGCGGTAATGCACTGGCCCATACTGGCGATCTCGAGGCTGCTATCGAAGCCTATGATCAGGCCCTGGCTCTCGACCCTGCTATGGAGGACGCCGAGGCGAATAAACAACTGCTCGAGCAACTGAAGCAACA
>JAFMBY010000084.1 GCA_017858135.1 Porticoccaceae bacterium
CGATGCGATCGCTGCCATCGATCTCCATTCCCGCGCAGATGCCGTCCATGGTTTCGTGATGGCGCACCATATCGCCGACCACGAGTGTGTCAAAGCTGGCTCCGCGTTTGCCCAAATGCTCACCTAACCAGCGCGATTGCTGATGGCCGAGGTCGGAGAGTTGATCGTAATTGGCGGCGCCAAAGGAGGCTTGAGCGTGGCGAACGAGGTAGAGCTCAGACATGGGGGATCCTGTGGGTAATTGCTATTTTTTTGTTGTGAGTATTTAAACCCACTTTGCAGGTTATGGGTAGTTGCCTTGAGGGTATAGAGGTCATTGATCGAAGCAATGATCCTTAATATGCTAGATTAATTGTAAAGACTAACTAGGGAGATGGGATAGATGTCCAAATACACTGCCAAAATAGCCTGGAAGCGCCAACCCGAGGAAGTCTTTACCGATAATAAATACAGCCGCGGCCACATCTGGGAGTTTGATGGCGGCGCGGTTGTTGCTGCGTCGTCCGCGCCATCGATTGTGCCGCTGCCCTATTCGGTTGAGGCCAATGTTGATCCTGAAGAGGCGTTTATTGCCTCCCTATCCAGCTGCCATATGCTGTTTTTTCTCTCCTTTGCTGGCAAGTATCGCTTGGTAGTGGATCAGTACATCGATAACGCCTTTGGTGTGCTCGACAAAGACAGTGACGGCAAGTTGGCAATGACCAATGTCACTCTGCGTCCGCAGGTGACCTTTGGTGGTGACAAACAACCGACATTAAAAGAGCTCGAGAAGATGCACCATCAAGCCCATGAGCACTGTTTTATTGCCAATTCGGTGAAGACCGACGTGGTAATTGAGATTGTGCTTTGATGCCTCGCCTTCTAGGCCGCTCGCACATCAATGGTTAGCCGCTTATTTTTGTAAACTGGTTTAAAGCGATAGCCAAGGCGAAACAGACAGGTCATCAACAGATCAATTGAGAATTTATCAATCTTTCCATTGAGTAAGTTGCTCACTCTAGGCTGAGTGAGGCCCATTTTTTCGGCGGCTTCAGCCTGCTTCCAGTTGTTGTCTTGAACAATATCGCGAATCACGCTCATTAGATCAGCCCTTGTCTGTAGCTCGATGGCTTCTTGGTGATTGTCGGTGATCGCGTCGAAAATATTATCGTATTGGATGGAAGTCATTTGGTCACCTCATATATCAGAGCTGATATATTATTCTCTTTTTAGAAATATACAAGTACTGATATATCACTTTTGTAGTTCAGCCGCCATTAGGTTTTAGCGCTGCTTTGCTGTAATCATAGCCTTGCGATCGACACCATTGGTCGTTTTAGTAAAAGAGTGGAGTACAAAGACGGTCTGCTTAAACTTGGCAACATAGATGGTGCGGTAGGCTGGACGGCCATTTTCAATCAATTCAATGGCACCAACACCGACACTGCTGGCAATATGCTTGAATGGAGAATAAGGCACATTTCCTTTGCAAATTTCATTCAAATCCGCAGCAAAACGCTCCTGAATTTTACGTGGTAGTGCTTTAAATTCTTTAAGCGATTGCTTGTTTACAAAGCTGAATTTTTTTCATAAGTTGCTTCCCTGCAGTTTGCAGCATCCGTCCTAGCAATTCACTGCAAGTGAAAACGGGCTTTTTACTCAATGCCAGCCCACTCTTGAAGGCATCGCCTACCAACAAAAACAGCCCCGAAAAAACTATAAAAAATAGTCACTTAGGCGTATACTGCGGCGCCTCATAATCCGGGGCCCAAAACTCCCCAAGCACAGGTAAATTAATGTCGTCCGTTGACTTCGCATCACTGGGTATTTCTGCCCCCGTCCTCAAAGCCGTACAGCAACTCGGTTACGAGCAACCCTCTCCCGTTCAAGAGGCGAGCATTCCGATCCTGTTGGAAGGCAAAAATCTTCTAGGCACAGCCCAGACGGGTACTGGCAAGACGGCTGCATTTGCGCTGCCATTTTTGAGCAAGCTCGATGAGAAACAAAAATCACCGCAAATTTTGGTCCTGACTCCGACACGCGAGTTGGCGATTCAGGTGGCTGAGGCGTTTCAAAGCTATGCCAAACATATTAAAGGTTTCCATGTTCTGCCGATTTACGGTGGTGCCGATATTGGTGGCCAGCTGCGTGGTTTAAAACGCGGCGCACAGGTTGTGGTGGGTACGCCAGGTCGTATGCTCGACCACTTGCGTCGTCGCAGCTTGGATCTGAGCCAGATTAAAGGTTTGATTTTGGATGAAGCCGATGAGATGTTGCGCATGGGCTTTATCGACGATGTTGAGACGATTCTGGCTAAAACGCCACCCGAATGTCAGCGCGCACTGTTCTCTGCAACGATGCCGCCGGCAATCAAACGTGTTGCCGACAAGTATCTCGGTGATGCAGAAGTGGTCAGCATTCAAAACAAGACGAAGACTGTTGAACGTATTGCTCAGTCACATTTGATGGTTAAGGGGCACCAGAAGATGGATGCCCTGACTCGCATCCTCGATGTTGAGCAATTTGATGGCATGATTATTTTTGTGCGTACCAAGTCCTCGACACTGGAAATTGCCGAGAAGCTCGAAGCGCGTGGATTTTCCTCCGCCGCACTTAACGGTGACCTAACTCAGACATTGCGTGAACGCACGATCAATCGTTTAAAGAAGGGCCAGCTGGATATAGTGGTGGCCACCGACGTCGCTGCGCGCGGCTTGGATGTTGAGCGTATCAGTCACGTAATCAACTACGATGTGCCCTACGATAATGAGTCCTACGTTCACCGTATTGGTCGAACTGGACGTGCTGGTCGTGAGGGTAAAGCGATCATGTTTGTCACCCAGAAAGAAACCCGCATGTTGCGCTCGATTGAGAAGTCGACTCGTCAGCCGATTAGCTCGTTTAATCTGCCGAGCAATGAAGAAGTTAGCGGCCAGCGAATTACTCAGTTTAAAGAGCAGTTGGTGGGCATGTGTAAGTCGACCAAACTGGATAAGTTTCACTCTCTGGTTAAAGAAGTCGCCGCTGAGAATGATATCGACATGACTTTGCTGGCTGCAGCTCTGGCCTATGAAGCACAAAAAGACCGTCCGCTGTTCCCCAAAATGGTCGCCATTGACACGCCAAGAGCAACTGCCAACGACCGCTCAGACCGCAAAGAACGCCCAAAGCGTGACAGCCGTGAGCGCGCCGAAAGTCGTGAGCGACCCGAAAGCCGCGAGCGACCTGACAGCCGTGACCGCAGCGCCAAAGCGCCGCGCACTGAGCGACCCGAGCGCGCACCTCGTGACAAATCTGATGCAGACGATATCCCGATGGTCACTTACCGCATTGAAGTAGGCCGCAATGATGAGGTGTCACCGAAGAATATTGTTGGCGCGATTGCCAATGAAGCCGAGATTGATGCGCAGTACATCGGCCATATTAAACTCTATGACGATCACAGTACCGTTGACCTGCCTGAAGGCATGCCAAAAGAATTGTTTGACCACCTCTACAAGGTGCGCGTCTGTCAGAAGCCACTGAAAATTAGTGTCGATAACGGCACCGCGGGCGAGCAGCGCGATGCGAAGCCGGGCTTTAAGGATAGAAAGCCCGCGTTTAAAGATAAAAAAGATGCCGCAGCAAAAGGCAAATTCGCTGGCGCCGGTCAAAAACCCGCCTTTAAGGGTAAGCCCAAAGCGCACCGCGGTCAGGACTCAGAGGTTAGAAAACCTCGCAAGCGCCCGGTTACCGACCGCAAATAAAGCGATCTACCGCAGCAAGACGCCGGATAATTGATCTCGCATCAACTTGTCCGGCTGTTTTCCCTGATGTTTGTCTGGCTTTAAAGAACTCTTCTGCCATTGGCGCGATACTGCAGCTCTCAGGCAAATCCGCCGCAGTCTCAATCGCGGCATACATCTTCGGTAGAAAAATAAACTGTAGCCACTCGGTAAACGTTAAAACGTCGACTGCAAATGGCTGGGTGCTGAGCAACGACTCGGCGGGTGGGCTCTGCTCCGCCCACAGCTGCATATCGCGAAGTTCTTTCTCAACCTCGAATAACAGACTGGCCAACTGGCTATAGCGGTCGCTCATCGATTCCCTATCTCCAAAAGTTACTGGTTAGCCAATCTCGCGGCGGAAAGGCGGCAGTGCATTTAACAGCTGCGTACCATAGCGCTTGGTGATTAAGCGTTTATCGAGAATAGTGACGGTGCCAGTGTCCTTTTCAGTACGCAACAGTCGCCCACAGGCCTGAATCAAGCGCAGCGAAGCAATCGGCAGAGAAATATCAAAAAACGAGTTGCCACCGCGATCTTCAATCCACTCTGACAGCGCCTCGTGCAGCGGGTCATCTGGCACCGCAAACGGCAGTTTGGCAATCACCACATGACGACAGTAATCCCCCGGCAGATCGACCCCTTCGGCAAAGCTGGCAAGCCCCATCAAGACACTGGTGCGGCCCTGGTCGATGCGCTCTTTGTGCAGCCGCACCATTTCACGGTTGGATAACTGACCCTGAATTAAAATAGTGCTCTGCAAGTCTTTGGAGAGCTCATCGTAGACCTGCTCCATCTGTCGACGCGACGAAAATAGCACTAGCGTGCCGCAACGCGGCTCCGAATAGTCAGCGAAGTTATCGACAATATAACGGCTGTGTGCGTCCACTTGATTGCCTTCAACCGCATCTGCTGGCACTCGAATTACCGCCGCCTGCTGATAATCAAAGGCGCCGGCCACGGCCATAAAGTGCGCAAAATCGGGAATACCCGTCTCGCGCTGCAAGGTCTGAAAAGAGCCCAGCGCTCTCAGCGTTGCCGAGGTCACCACTGACGCATAGCAGCTTCCCCACAACACATCGCGCAATAACTCAGCGGCCTGAATCGGGCTGGCGTTAACTGAGATATCGACATTGCCGCCGCTGTCATCGAGTCGCAGCCAACAGGCCAGTGGCATATCACCGCTTTTGATTTCGCGCTGCAATCTGTCCCACAGCGCTAAGAGTTGCTCTGCTCGAGACTGCCAGCTGCCGGCCTGCTGATAAAACAATTCAACATCGGCAGCCGGTATGGGGTACTGCTTGTCGCCAAGGGCATCGCTCAGCGTGTCGACCAAGACTTCAAGTCGCCCGAGCCAGGCGCTGGTCTGCTTGGCTAGTTGCGAGGCTATATCGCGCAGCCCTCCGCCAATATCACCATGGGCGTAGCGATAGCGTCCATCTTCCGGATAATCGGCCGACTCCAACGCCTGTTGCAACATTGGATAGGCAACGTTGAGCAGCTCAATAATTTTTGTCGCTTCGCGTTCAATGCGCGGTAACTGCTCGGCGAGCGCAGTGTCTTGTTCAAATATCGGCGCCTGCCCCTTACACTGTTTTTGCAGTCGCTCAAGCCAGGTGACACTGTTGTTGATGCGGCATTCGGCACCAAAGTGACGAATGGCGGTGTCACCCAGACGATGACCCTCATCAAAAATATAGATACAGTCTTCCGGCGGCGGCAGGATCGCACCGCCACCCAGCGCCAGATCGGCCATCACCAGATCGTGATTGGCGACAATGCATTCGCTTTCTTCAAGCTCATTGCGCGCGTTAAAAAACGCACACTGGTTAACGAAACGGCAGCGCCTGCCACTGCACTGGCGACGATCAATAGTCAGTGCACGCCATTCAACATCCTGAATGCGAGTTTCCCATGAGTCGCGATCGCCATCCCAACTGCCTTCGGCGAGCGCGTCCGACATCTCGCGATAGAGATCTTCGGTTTGTTGGTTGGGGTTAAAGGCAACTTCATCTTCAAACAGAAACAGACCCGCATCTTTTGATTTGATCGCGTCGAGGCACTGCTCCATCTTCAGGTTACAGGCATAGCGGCCGCGGCCTTTGACCAGTGCGCAGCTGTGGTCCCAGCCGCAGGCTTCAAGGAGCTCAGGAAGGTCTTTATGAATTAACTGCTCTTGCAGCGCGATGGTGCCGGTGGCCACGACCACGGTCTTTTTGAGTGCGCGAGCAATGGGCAGCGCGGCGATTAAATAGCCGACGGTTTTACCGGTACCGGTTCCGGCTTCAACCACAGCCAGGCGTTTGTCTGGGTCATCATCGCTAAGGGCATTGGCTACTGTGGCGATCATCTGCTTTTGTCCAAGACGCGGACTGAGGTCACGAGTCTTTAGAAACTGCCGATAACCCTGCTGGATCGTCTCTCTAACGTCTGGGTCTAACAAAAATTTAACATCCCTGTGTGGCTTGCAAATAATTTAATACCGGCGCCGCATAGCTCTCGGCAATGATCGCGCGATAATCCCGCGGTGCAGCATTTAAACGGCTTTGAAAAGAGGCCTCAGCAGTAAACCAATCGCAGTCTGGCCACAGCTGTTTGGCCCGCTCTAGCCCTTCCGTCTTGCCGAGTATTTGGCAGGCTGCAATATTGCTTGGGAAGAGTTTGTAGTGACTATAAATCTGTTTGTCGATGGCCGCGGCCAGTTCATCTGCGCTCTCGAATTGATCACCCACCGGGTCACCAAATGCCACATGAATGCGTCCTTTATAGCCGACAAATCCTTTCTGAATGGTGTCGAGATCCTCAAACTCTTGCTTGATGTAATCCTGTCCCATCTGTTTAGCAAATAGCTCACGGCCTTTATCGATATCGCAGGGATCATATTCGTAGGAAATGGCCACCGGCACAACTGACAGTTCGCCAATTGCCTGAGTAAAGTTCTGCTCTTCACCTTTCGACAGAGCAAGCATTTTTAACAGTGCCGTCTCGGTGCGATCCTGTCCGTCTTTGGCGCGACCTTCGCGTTGCGCAATCCAGATCGACGTCCTGTCCTGACAAATCGAATGGCGAATATAAGCAGAGAGCTTTTTCAACTCATTGAGTTTTTCGCGGCGTCCAATGACCGAGCGCTTGACAATAAAGCTGCGATTGACACGCATCAGGTCGGAGGCAAAGGGTTTTCTCAACAGGTTGTCACCGATCGCAATGCGCAGGGTATCCATGCCGGCATCTACCAGGGCAATATTGACCATCGCCGGATCCATGGCAATATCGCGATGATTACTGAGAAACAAATAAGATTTCTCTGGGTCGAGTTTTTCCAGTCCGCTAACGCTGTAGCCGTCGGTAGTTTTCTCGAGCAGTGCTTTTAGCGATAGAGTCAGGTAGCGCTGCAGATCGTCAACCGTCTGCATATTGGCGGCGGCTTTTGACAGCGCTCGACGCAGCAACGGTCGCAGTAGCCAGGGGCAGACTTTGGCCAGCAGCGGCGCACGCCGGGACAGTAGCAGATCGATAAATTCGGGGTCGGCAATCAGGCGCGCAATAACCGCGGGCACTTCACTGTCGCAGTAGGGGCGAATATCGTCAAATTCACTCATTAAAACCTCTAAAGTACCCTGCACCTGTTGGCTCTATTCTAATTATCAGGCAGCTTGCTTGAATACTTGTCACTAGCCTCTTTTTAAACCGGCTATAGAATCGAAAAAGGCCATCGCGGCGGACTGACCCGCTGGGCGACACTGCCATCTATTTTACTGTTGTCGAGAATTGTACCAACGCACGTCATGAGCGAACTGATCGACTTTATCCACTACATCCAGCACCAGTGCAAACAGCGCCATGCGAATCAACAGTCCGTTGTCTGTCTGCCGAAAAATCGCCAGATTGGGATTGTTATCAAGATCACAATCCAACTCGTTAGCATCGCTGCGTGAGTCTCTTGGCAGCGGGTGCATAATCACCGTGTTCGGTTCGCAATACTGCGTGTAGATCGCCTGATTGAGGCGAAACTTGCCACGGTATAAATCCGCTTCTGCTTTGCTGGTAAAGCGCTCTTCCTGAATCCGCGTCGAGTAGACAATGTCGACATTAGCAATGCTGTTATTGAGTTCATCGGAGACACTGACCGTGACACCAGCAGCGCGCATCTCATCAATAATGGCGTCTGGCAGCGCCAGCTCTTTTGGCGAGATCAGGGTCACCTGAATATTACTGAACAGACTCAACAATTTGCTCAGCGAGTGCACAGTGCGACCGTGACGCAGATCGCCGATCATGGCGATCCTCAGCCCATCGATTGTGCGCCCCTTAGCCTGTAATTCGCGCGCAATAGTGTAGAGGTCGAGTAGAGCCTGAGTGGGGTGCTCATTGGCGCCGTCACCGCCGTTCATGACCGGCACGCGACTGGCGGCGGCAAAGTCGGCCACCGAGCCCTGTTGTGGATGGCGCATACAGATCACATCGCTAAAGCCAGACAGCACTCGCGCAGTATCTTGCAGCGACTCGCCCTTGACCAGTGCAGAACTTTCAAAGCCGGCGGTCTCGCGGACTTCGCCGCCGAGCAGATTAAACGCCGAGCCGAAGCTGACTCGAGTTCGGGTGCTGGCTTCAAAAAACATATTGCCGAGAATCGCGCCTTCAAGCACGCGGGTCACCCTTTTGCGCAGTGCATAAGGTTCCATTTGATCTGCTACAGAGAAGATTTGCTCAACATCGTGACGCTGAAATTGGCTGATAGAGAGAATGTGCGCGCCGGTGAAGTTCACGCGGTACCTCGAGGGCAGTTGAGTTGAGGGATTCTAGCCTGTTTACCGGTGCTTCTCAATTACATCCGCAGCTCAGACAAGGGCCTCCAACAAAACTACAGCCCGAACTGTTTTGCGACCGCCTGACTCCAACTCTGCAGTGCCTGCAATACCCCTCGTTTGTGATCACTTAAGCTAATGTCAGCAAGCAATTCATTCAGAGTCTCGCGGTTTTGCTGCAAGGTCAGATATCCTGACTGTTCGTCGCTCAAGCGCCAGCGACAACTCTCGACCCAGGTCTGTTGCTCTTCGGCCGTCAACGACGCGGGGAAATAGCGCGCACGATAGCTAAACAGCAACTGATTGTAGCGATCATCGGCAAAGTAAAACTGCTGCCGTTTAAAGTCATCGGCAGAAGCGCGCCGCACTTCATCCAACAGCGTACGATCCTGATTGGGCAAGAACCCAGCGTAGAGTTGCTGCTCGGCTTCAGGCTTGGGTGGAAATGTTTGCTCGCGAAATACGCGCTGCAGCTTTTCGCACACATCGACACTCGACAGTCGCTGCCAATTGCGCTCGCAGCGCTCAAGATCAATATCTAGTCGCTTGGCCGCGGCCGCATCGATCAGCTTAGTCGTTGTCACCACCGGCGCTTTGTTGATATGCACTACTTTGAGCGGAATACGCGCTTCGCCGTCGGGCAAATCGCTGCTCGCGGTAAAGACACGATCACGAATCTGGTGCTCATCGAGACTGATCAGCGTTTCAGGGTCGGCGGATAGGTCAAAGCAAATAATGCCATTGCTATTGGTCGGATGCTGCGCCAGCGGCATCATCAGTGCTCCGTACAGATGTTCTTTGGCAAGCATGCCGGAGATATGAAAAAACGGTTTGCGCGCCCTTACGTCGAGCATGGCTGCGACCTGCTTTTTACCGCGATTTTGCAATACATAATCAAATAGTCGCGGCTGTTTCTGCTTGACCAATTTGGCCATGGCAATGGTCGCGGTGACGTCCGACAGTGCATCGTGGGCTGCCTCATGAGTCAGTCCGTTAGCCGCCGTCAGGTCTTCGAGCTTAAAACTGGGACGACCAGACGCATGATCTGGCCACTCGATACCCTCGGGTCGCAGCGCCCGCGTCAGACGCAGCATATCGATAATATCCCAGCGCGAGTTACCGTTTTTCCACTCACGCTGATAGGGGTCATAAAAATTTCTATAGAGTGTGTAACGACTCACCTCATCATCGAAGCGAATACTGTTATAGCCGACGCTACAGGTATTGGGGCGTGCCATTTGCTGGTGGATTAGCGCGATAAACTGGGGTTCGGGAAGACCTTGCTGCTGCGCTAACTGGGGCGTAATGCCGGTGACTAAACAGGCCTGTGGCGAGGGCAGAATATCTGCCTGTGGCTGGCAGTAGATAACCAGAGGATCGCCAATCGGATTGAGATCAAAGTCGGTACGCAGACCAGCAAACTGGCTCGGCCTGTCAATCGACGGATCAATGCCAAAGGTTTCGTAATCGTGCCAATAGAATGTATTGTCCATTTTTCACTCTCCCTAATCTTGCCCTGTGACGACAATTCGGTAAGCATAAAAAAACGGCGCTGATTAAAGCGCCGTTTTAGTAGTGTTTCGATGCCCTGTTCTGATACTGCGGGCAAACAAAATCCGAGTCAACTAGATCGCCTAATATAGACCTTCTAGATAGACAGCCTAGATAGACAGCCTA
>JAFMBY010000085.1 GCA_017858135.1 Porticoccaceae bacterium
GCTAGAAAGGGCCGTTGCGACGTTCAGGATCGCTCCAAAGAGTGGACCAAACTGTGCTGCCGTTAATGTAGAACACGGCATCATCATCAAAGACTGCACGCTGCAGAGGGGTGCCCCACCACTGTTCAATATCGGCTTTAAGCTGTCCTACCTCAACAATTGATGCCGCCGCCGGTCTGTTTTTACTGTCAATTTCAAAGAGCATTAATCGCTGCTCTTCAGTGTAGGGTGCCGTATCAGAATAAAACCCGACGGACACTGGGATAGAAAAACGGTCCGTTGTTTCATCGATTATCTGGTAGGTAAATGCATGGCGGTTGTAGCGTGCCTCGGAGTAACTCCAGTCAGCTCCGGCGACAAGGCTTTTTGAGCCCAATGAAAATGGTGCCGTTAGCGATTCGATATTAAAAAGCTCTAGCTTGACCAGCCCCTCTTCATCCTGACCCAGACCGAGCAAAAGATCATCACTAACCGGGTGTAAAAAGTCTGAGAATCCGGTGACACTGAGCTCGCCCGCTATTTGCGGATCAAGTGGCGTGGACAGATCAATCACATAGAGCGGATCTATCTGTTCAAAGGTTACCAAATACAGCCTGTCGCCAAAAAACCGTGCACCATAAAGATCTTCATTGGGTTTGCCGATGGCAGCCGTTCGTTGCGTATTCGGCAGCGTCGCCACAGTGTCTAGTTGCGGTTTATCTGCCGCCAATTTAAGCACTGAGAGTCGGTGGTCGATGCGGTCATCCGAATTACCGGTTCGCTGACTGGTGACCATGCGCAGATAACCCGCGTGTTCATTGATACGGAAATCCTGATTACCGCTCAGTGCCAGCGCGCCCGCAGCAACGCCGGAGCCAAGATAGTCGAGCTCTGCAGACAGCGAGTAGCTGTGCACCAGAGTCCGCACATCGGTTTCGGTATATTCCACCTGGGCAAGATAGATAGCATTATCACTAACATAGATCCCTGAGGTCGGCTCTAAATAACAGGCTGTTTTTGCTACCGACTGCTTTGCCAAGTCAACGGCGACCAGAAGCGTCATGGTCGGAAAGCCACTGCTCTCTGGCGCCAAACTATTATCTGGATCTGCAATGCGGCAATCAGAGACGCTGAGCAATGCGCTTTCAACACCATTGACCGACATAACCGGCAGCATTTCATCGATTGATAAGTCATTTAGCAGGGCTTCGTTTTGCGCTGCCTGTTGCTCATCCGGATAGTAAATATAGCCCTCCACCTGTGGCGTATGGCGCGCGACCAGATAGACCATATCACCCTGCTTGCGACTGCTGACAAAACCACCTTGAAACACCAACTGCATCTCTCTGTCAGGATTAGTCACGTCACTGATATCGTAGATGTCTAGCGCCGTCGTCTGACCCTGCCAAATAGCCGGATCGGCAAAGGCATCGCCAAAACCACCCCACCAGCCACTGCTACTAATCGACACTAACTGACTGGCATTATTGTATAGCCCTTCAACAGTACGATTATCACTCAGAGGAATCGTGGCAACTTCGTTTGCCGTGGCGAGCTGCGCATCGGTCGCTAGAATGCGAATACTGCGTTCACTATCACCACCGCCTACTGGAATCGAATCAGAGATGGCGATATCTGCCACAGCCATTGCCCGGTCGTCGACAATAAAACAGCAATCCATACTGCGACTCGGCGCAATAAACAGGTGACTGCCATCGTATTTTACGTAGTCGTGTTCATCGACACTGGCTTCCAATGTGTAAGTCGTCGTGTAGTTGCCATCTGCCGCTGGGCTATCTGCGCTCACCGCATCGATCACCATCTCATTGGCATTCATTCTCGCCATATTATCGGCTGTCACCTGCGTGAAACTCTGACGTACGCTTTGCACCAGCTGATCCTGGCTTGTTATTTCAATCAACAATCCTTTGGGTACAACAACGGCAACAGGTGGCTGAGTTGCTTGCGGTGCAGAAGAGCCACCACCACAGGCAGCAATAACCATTATCAGTGGCAAAAATTGATACTTGAGCAGGCGTTTCATGATCCGTCCTCGCTGTTAAGGTTTAAGCTTATATACAAGCGTGTAAGCTACGAATCATAATGTAATTAAGGATGAAAATCTCTGTCGACGCCAGCGATATTAATAGCTTATTTGCAGCAGACGGCAGATCTAACAGCGACCAGAAGTTTGAATAGTAACGGCTTACTTAAAACGCTAAACTTACTTTCCTTTAGATTGATCGCAACAATCTGCGATTACGCAGCAACAAGATTGGCTCCAGAAAATGAACCTGCCGCGCCGAACTAACACTGTCTATCGCTTGTCACTGGCTATCAGCGCCACGCTACTCGTCGCATTTATCGCTGCGGCAGTGATCAGCCCAGCAGCATCGATCGATCCAATTTCGATTAGTCGCACAGACACCGATTACCTCGGCAGCGGCGCCTGCGCGAACTGCCACAGTCAAGCCTATCAGGATTGGCGCGGGTCACATCACGATCAGGCCATGCAGCACGCCACGGCAGCCACCATTAAAGGTGATTTTAATAATGCGGTTTTCGCTGGGTCGGGCGCTTCTGACAGTGGCTCTCCTCACCCTGATTATGAAAACAATGGCGCGCTGTTTTTGAAAAAAACTGATGGCTTTTATGCGCGGCTCGCCACTGCCGACGGCCAAGTCAGCGATTACAAAGTGCTCTACACCTTTGGCAGCGAACCCCTGCAACAATATCTGGTGGCCTTCCCGGACGGTCGCTTACAGCAGCTGCCCGTCGCCTGGAACACTCTGACAAATCAATGGTTTGATCCACAGCCAGAATTGCTAGCACAGCCTGGAGAGTGGGTTCACTGGTCTGAGGGCGGCAAGAACTGGAACAGCATGTGTGCCGATTGCCACAGCAGCAATGTGGCGAAAAACTTTGATCTCGTCAGCAATGGTTATAGCACCACAATGGCTGAAATAGATGTCGGCTGTGAAGCCTGCCATGGTCCCGGCCGCGATCATGTGACAGCAGTCAGCTCAGCAACCTTTAATGCCACGATCGACCAGCTGCAGATCGATATGTCAGTCGCAGGGGACTCACAGGTGGTAGTCGACAAGTGCGGCCGCTGCCATGCCCGCCGCCAGCAACTAACCGCTAAATTTGAGCATGGCAGCAATCAACTACTGGATCATTATTTGCCCGCATTACTGACACCGCCGACCTACCACAGTGACGGCCAGATACTCGATGAGGTGTTTGTCTACGGCTCCTTTGTGCAGAGCAAGATGTATCACTCGGGGGTCGGCTGTATTGACTGCCACCAACCTCACAGCGCGCAATTAAAAGCCGAGGGCAATCAGCTGTGTGTCGGTTGCCACAGCAGCGAGCAATTCGATACACCAAAGCATCATCATCACAGCGCCAACATGACAGCAGATCAACCAACAGATGCAGGACAAGCCGCGGGAGCCCAATGTATTGATTGCCATATGCCCGGACGACTCTATATGGGTAATGATTACCGACGCGATCACAGCTTCCGTATTCCGCGGCCCGATCTCAGCGTCGCACACGGCACCCCCAACGCCTGCAATGACTGTCACGCGAAAGAGACTGCCGAGTGGGCTGCGGAGAAAGTCGAGGACTGGTTTGGCCCACTGCGGCCGGCGCATTTTTCCGAGATTCTGACCGCAGCTGCCAGTCAGCCCGATCATGCCATCGCCCCCCTCGTCGGGCTGTTAAATGACCTCAGCCAACCGGCTATTGCTCGAGCTACTGCGGCGTCTGCACTGGCGCCAGCTATCTCGCTGCCGCTGGTTGAGCGCGCTTTGACCCGCGCCAGCAATGACTCGAGTGCGCTGCTGCGAACCACCTCGGTGCAAGCACTCAGCGCCAGCACAAACAAGCTGTCAGCGCTCCTCAACCGACTCAGCGATCCAGTGCGTGCGGTGCGAATCGCCGCCGCTCAAGGCCTTGTTGATGTACCGGAAAATCAAATCCCTGCGCCATTGGCAGACGCCTTTGCCGCGGCCAGCAAAGAGTATCAAGTGTCGATGCTGGTGAATGCGGACTTCCCTTCCGGTCGTATGCAGATGGCGATGGATCAGCACCGTCGCGGCAATTTGGATAAAGCAGCCGACCACTATCTAGAGACCTTGAAAATAGACTCTGGCTTCAACGCCGCGCGCATGAATCTGGCGCAGCTCTATTACAGCCAAGGGAAATTAAACGACGCTGAACAGCTCTACAGAGCGGTGGTGGCAATGGAGCCCGAGGCCAGCGATGCGCACTACTCGCTGGGGCTATTGATGGCCGAACAGGGCGATTACAGGCAGGCCGCTGTGTCGCTAAAAAATGCCGCAACTAGCGGCAATAATCCACGCGCCTGGTATAACCTCGCGGTGCTCTACCAACAATCGGGCGAGTCTCTGGAGGCAGAAAAAGCCTATCTTAAGGCACTGGAACTGATGCCCGGAAGCGCGGAGTTTATCAATGGACTGGTCAGTCTGTATGGCCAACAGCAGCGCTGGTTTAAAGCGATGCAGTTGATTGATCGCGCGCTGGCCAGCGACCCCTCTAACCCTGTCTTGCTGCAACTGAAGCAAGCTGTGGGCCAACGTCTGGGCGCTTAAGCCGCGACTACTTTAGAGCAGCGGCGGCTTTTTCGACTAAATTTCCTGCATAGTTCATAACGTGAAAAACAATACTCTGCTCATGGGAGCCGGTCACGAGATGGGCGCCGGGGCCAATCGCGTAAATCGCGACATCTTCGCCACCGTGAGTTTCCGAGCTTCGCGGCACCAAGGCCTCCTGATGAAAACCCTGCGCCTCGGTGTCAACAGCGGTTAAATCCTGACGCCCTGCCAGCGGCTTGCTGTAGTAAGCCATATCCGCATTAGCCTGATCACCCAGATCTCGGAATCCAAGGCCATTGCTATAACCCAGCGTCGTGTAGGGCAGCCCATCGGCATCCAGAGCCGGCGTTTGCGAACCCACATCCACCACTTTGCCCAAAATCGGATTGCCACGTTTTGGATAACCCGCCATGGTAAACACATGACTGTGATCGGCGGTAACAATAATCAAAGTGTCCTCGCGACTGGTCGTATCGAGAGCGGCCTGCACCGCGCGAGAAAGCTCGACGGTATCGTTTAACGCGGTGAAGGCACTGTTAGCGTGATGACCGTGATCGATGCGCCCCGCTTCAACCATCAGAAAAAAACCTTGCTCGTTGTTATCGAGAATATCGATTGCCTTGGTCGTCATTTGTGCCAGCGATGGTTCGCCAGCCAGATCATTTTTGCGATCGGCCTCATAGCGCATATGCGACTCGCTAAACAGGCCAAATAAGCGCTGGCTGCTGCTGGCATCGACAGCGTCAAAGCCGGCTTGATCATATACATAGTCGCCATCTGGGTAGAGCGCCGACCACTCTTCGACCAGATTGCGCTGATCGTTGCGGTCGCCCTCCACAGCACTGTCGGCATCGGGGCTATTGGCCGCCGGATCACTGGGTAAAAATTCGCGGCGGCCACCACCCAATGCCACTTCAATACCATTGCTATCGACACCCGCGTACTGGGCCTCGAGATTACGTTCGAAATTGATCAGTTGCAGTGCAATATCTTCGCAACCAGCGGCGATCGCATCGGCTGGCATCTTGGCCGGGTTTTCCCAGTCGCGATCGGGTGATTTAGCAAAAGTGGCAGCCGGGGTGGCATGAGTCAGTCGCGCTGTCGAGACAATGCCAGTCGAGAGTCCGGCTATCTCGGCCAGCTCCAGAGCAGTAAACAGCTGGTGGCCCGCGGCCGACTCACAGTCGCCTTGACGTACTTGCTCATCGAGACCAATCACTCCGATCTTGGTTTTCACCCCACTTATTATGGCCGTCATGGTACCGGCTGAATCGGCCGTTTGAGCATCGACGTTATAGGTTTTTGAGAGGCCGACAAAGGGGAAGCGACCGAAGCTGAGACTATTCTCCTCGCCGGACAGTCCTTTCTGCTGACCGTCGAAAATCCGCGCGGCAGTGACGGTGGTGACGCCCATGCCGTCACCAACAAACAGAATAATATTTTTTGCCGACCCCGGTTGCAAAGCCAGCCGCTGAGCCTGGCGATTGGTTTCGGCCACTGTCGCCGCGGACTCAACGTACCAACTATTGCTGGTGGTTCCGAGGAAGGCCGGACGTTCAGGTAACTTATGCTCAACAGTGGGTTGCTGTGTCGGATTGCAGGCAGTTATCGCCAGAATAGATAAACCCACAGCGCACTGTTGCAAGCACAGCGGCATTAATTTTTTCATCACGAATCCTAGTGCGAGTCGTTAGCGTTAATGTTGGAGGATAGCCAGCAGCAAAGACAAAATTATGACATCAGCTGGAGTAAAAAAGGAGATTTAATCGAAGTGTAAAAGCTCATCTACATCAAGGTCATACGCTTTGGCAATTTTGAACAACTGCCACAGTGACACAATGGTTTGAGGATCCTGCTCCATCCTCTGGTATTGTCGCAGCGACAACTCGTAGTCGGCCATATCTTCCTGCACCAGATTCCGATTGTTGCGCAGCGTCACGATGCGCTTCTGCAGTTTTTCCTGTAACTGCAAAAATTCATCGTAGTAAATGGAGTCAGCATTTGGGCGCTGCATATCAGTTGGCTCGGATACCTATTGACCTAGGACGCCAAGCTTGGCATATTCGAAATCACAGCAACACGCCATGCCTGACGTCCTCCGTGACGAAAAAAGTAGATTTGTATTACGCTGTTAACACTATGGGGCTCTCTCGAGAGCTAAAAAAGGAATGCTTTAAACGCGCGATTAACCAGCGCTATCGACAAGGAGCCGTAACCAGTGAAACACCACCTCCCTATCAAACTTATCATGACAACTTTATTATCAGTCTGCGCCTTACTTGGCTGTGCAGGTAATTCTAAGCAACCCAATTATGATCTGGACCCCTACACCTTGACTCGCAGCGCAGTATTCACCCAGCGAGAGCTGATTAACGAGCAGCTCAAGGACCCCGTCAGTATAAATACCCAAGTTCTGCTAAATAGCTACTGTGATCTGGTCACTCACGCGACGATTTACGTGTCCAGTGACAACAGTCCCCAGCAGTGCCAGGATCTGAGTCACAAACAGCGACAGTGTGCCAAAAAATACCATATCTGCATTCGCAGCTGCCCACTCCGCAGCAATGACTGCCAGCCCTGCATTGAGCGTGCCAGAGACTGTCTTACGCCTCAGCTAGTGCCATAGGCATAAAACCCACCCCGCTCTAACGCCCGACGATAGGCCGGGCGCTGCTGGAAGCGCTGACGATACGCGGCAATATTCGGCAGTTTATCCAGGGAATAAAGCAGCGGTGTGATTTCGACGACAAAAGAGAGCTGGATATCGGCGCCAGAAAAGCAGTTGCCGACCAGCCAGTCGACACCCTCCAGCGCCTTTTCTATATAACCGAGATGGCGCTGCAGCTCGTCGGCGATACGCGGTTGCAAGGGGGCACCGGCAGCGCCCAAACGCGCTGTGTACATTTTTAACATCATCGGTAGCATGGCGCTACCCTCGGCATAATGTAGCCACTGCAAATAGGCTTCGTATTCGTCGCTGCCCGCAGCGGGCTGCAACTGTCCGTCACCATAGCGGCGCAAGATATAATCAATAATGGCACCCGATTCGATAATGGTTGCTGCACCATCGCTGAGCACTGGCGACTTACCTAAGGGATGAATCTGTTCAAGTTCTGGCGGCGCGAGATTGGTCTCTGGATCGCGCTGATAGGTTTTTAACTGGTAGTCTAGTGACAACTCTTCAAGTAACCAAAGTACGCGCTGTGAACGGGAATTATTAAGATGGTGGACGGTTAGCATAATAGTTTCTCATATGAGGATAACTGGCTACTGCTCTATTCGGCAGTTCGCTGTGACATAGGTTGGGATGTCAGCGCAGTATACCTAAAAAGCTAGCGCTTAAAACCCGACTCGCAAGGCAATTGTCACGGAGTAATTGTTCTCTGATATTAACCGCTGTAAGCTACAGGCTCGATCGATTCTGCCTCGAGATTACCTTGCCCAAAGCCTTTGTCTACCCAGCGCTGCGTTCAACCCGCAACAATTTTAAATGCCCCAGCTGTAATCAGGCGCTGATGCTGCAGGCCGATGCTCAGCCGCAAGTTTATCGCTGCAGCAACAATCACAGCTTTGATCTCGCCCGCGAGGGTTATCTCAATCTGTTGCTGGCTCAGCACAAGCGCAGCCGCAATCCCGGCGACAGCGATGAGATGATTCGCAGTCGTCAGCGTTTCCTTGCGACAGGTCACTACAGCCCCTTATCAGATGCCATTGTTGCCGCAGTCGCTAACTCTGGGTTGGGCTTTGATCAGACAGTATTGGATCTCGGCTGTGGTGAGGGTCACTATATGCAGCAGCTGCGTGAGGCATCCAATCAAGCTTCAGCCGGGCTTAAACTTTTCGGTATGGATATTTCCAAGTTTGCCGTGCGCCTTGCGGCAAAACGCAAAATCGATGCGCGCCTGGTTGTCGATAGCGTCTATGCGATTCCACTGTTTGAAAACCGCATCGACACCGCTGTCTCAGTGTTTTCACCAATCAGTGCCGAGGAGACGGCGCGAGTTTTAAAACCCGGTGGCAGGCTGATAATGGTTGGCCCTGGAGAAGACCATTTATCCGGACTGACAGCATTAATCTATCAACAGTCTCTGCCCCATCGTGGCAATTATACTGGTCTCGAAAATGCTCAAAAATTTCGCTTACAAGAGCAGATAGAAATTAAACAAACCATGGTCGTGACAGGCAGTGATATTTTAGATCTACTAAAAATGACGCCATACTACTGGCACAGTCGTCCCGAACAACAGGAATTGTTAGCCACGCTAGATACACTTGAGACTCCAATTCACTTTTACCTGAATATTTACCAAAACCAGAGCAACTGACATGACCCCAGCCGAAAAACAGTTTTTGGCCCGCAACAAACTGCCCGATTCTTATCTGCTCAGCGCCGAAAAATGGTTTTCGGTGCTAGTCGAAGAGTATAAAACCCCGCGTGATCAACCACTGATTGTCGGCATTAACGGCTCACAGGGTTCGGGCAAATCGACTCTGGCTGACTATCTCTGCAGCATGCTTAGCGAGCGCCACAATATGCGCTGCGTGTCCCTGTCACTGGATGATTTTTATCTGACCAAAGCTCAGCGTCAGCAGTTGGCGAGTGAGGTTCACCCGCTGCTGCAAACTCGCGGCGTGCCAGGCACCCACGATATTCCGCTGGCGTTGAGCACGATTCAGAGTCTGATCGATGGCTCGGCAACAACGGTTATTCCGCGCTTTGACAAAAGTTGCGACGATCGTCTGCCGCTGACGCAGTGTGACCGAATCAGCGGGACGGTAGATATTATTATCCTTGAAGGCTGGTGTGTCGGCGCAAGGCCGCAGTCAGCAGACCAATTACTAGAGCCCGTAAACAGTCTGGAAGCTGAGTGCGACGCCGAGGGAATCTGGCGCAGCAGCGTAAACCAGGCACTGGCAGGAGAGTATCAAGCGCTATTTAGCCTGCTTGATCAGTTGATTATGTTACAGGCGCCCTCGTTCGAGACGGTGTTTAATTGGCGCCTGGAACAGGAACAGAAAATGATTGCGCGACTCGCAGAGGGAGAGATTGAACAACGCGGAGGCATTATGTCAGCAGCGCAAATCAGCGATTTTATCGCCCACTATCAGCGTATTACCGAACACAGCCTGCGCGAGATGCCGCAACGAGCTGATCACTTGTACCGATTGAACAGTCAGCGGCAGATCGAAGACTACTCGCGCAGAGTAGTAACGGTTTAAAATCCTTAGATTGCCAGTAGTTGTACTGTAACTAATGGTGCTGTAAATA
>JAFMBY010000011.1 GCA_017858135.1 Porticoccaceae bacterium
CTTCGAAATTGCCATGCAGGGCATGTGGGCTCGGTACAGCGGATGATTAAAGACGGAAAATAACAACAAATCTACGAATCTGATGTCAGTATCACTTGTTCATGGTAAGCGCTGGGCTGGAGCAGTCACTTGGTGCTGAGAAGTGACGCAACAGTGCCTATTAGTGCATGGGGTATTTTTAGCGGAAAAAGCAGCTATGTTGGTCGATACTTGGAGCCGTGGGGTTTCTGTTTATAAATGGAAAAGCTAATGCCTTCCATCCAGGCAAGCTGTATCGGCAACGGATGTAAATTTCTGAGTGGGCTATTAGCTTTAGCCTAATGCTCTTAGTCTAATATCTTCAAATGGATGAATTACGTGAAAATACAGGTTGCTATTGTCGCCACTATCGATCGCTTTACTGACCTGTTAGGTCGAACGATCTCGTGGTTGACTGTGGCAATGGTCGCCATGACCGTGGTAATTGTCGTGCTGCGCTACTATTTTGAGAGTGGATCGATTGCCTTACAGGAGTCGATTACCTACTTGCACGGGTTGGTGTTTATGCTCGGCATCGCCTTTACCTTGCAGCGCGGTGGTCATGTGCGTGTGGATATTTTTTACCGTGGGTTTTCTCCGCGGCGCAAAGCCATGGTGGACCTGATCGGTGGGCTGGTGTTTTTGCTGCCGGTGTCGCTGTTGATATTTACTTTTTCCTGGGATTACGTTGCCGCCAGCTGGGCGATTGGTGAGACCTCTGAGGAGCGCAGTGGTATTGCCGGCATCTATTTATTAAAGACACTGCTGTTGTTGATGCCGGCGACGCTGCTATTACAGGGCGTGGCTGAAATTCTCAGAAATGGGCTGGTGCTGCTCGGCAAGCAACCTATTGCACAGCAGCCCATCGAATCAAATCGTATTGAGCCACTAATCTGATGGTTGAGTTTATTCCCCTACTGATGTTTCTGGTGGTCTGTCTGGTATTGATGGCGGGCTATCCGGTGGCGCTGTCGCTGTCTGGCACGGCGCTGATCTTTGCACTGGCGGGTGTTGCCACTGGCACCTTCGATATGGCCTTTTTACATGCCTTACCCAACCGGCTTTTTGGCACGATTAAAAATACCACGTTGATTGCGGTGCCACTGTTTGTCTTTATGGGTGTGATGCTCGAGAAGTCACGCTTGGCCGAGGACTTGCTCGAGAGTATGGCCGATCTGTTTAAAGGCTTTCGCAGTGGGCTGGGTATTTCGGTGGTCTTGGTCGGCGCGCTGCTGGCGGCAAGCACCGGGATTGTTGGCGCCACGGTCGTCACCATGGGGTTGATGTCCCTGCCGACTATGCTCAAGCGCGGTTATTCGTCGTCTCAGGCCACGGGCATTATCTGCGCCACGGGAACGCTGGGGCAGATTATTCCGCCGTCGATTGCGCTGGTATTACTTGGCGATATTCTCTCCAGTGCCTATCAGCAGGCGCAGCTCAATATGGGCATTTTCACCCCCAAGGTGGTGTCGATTGGCGACCTGTTTGTCGGCGCGATTATTCCCGGTTTGATACTGGTGGTTCTCTACTGTCTCTATGTCAGTCTATTTGTTAGACCCGAGCAGCCAGTGGAGACGGATGAGCCCCTGTTGGAGCGAGGCTTGTCGCGCGCCATGCTCAATCTGTTGCCGCCGATCTTTTTGATTGTCGCCGTGCTCGGTTCGATTCTGTCCGGCGCGGCAACGCCCACTGAAGCGGCGGGTGTGGGTGCCTTTGGTGCGACTTTGCTGGCGATATTTAAAGGTCAACTATCACTGGGACGTCTGCGTGAAGTGGCGCAAAGCACCACCGAAGTGACCTCCATGGTGTTCCTGATTCTGATTGGCGCCGCAGTCTTTTCGCTGGTGTTCCGCGGCTTTGGTGGTGAAGAGTTGGTTGAGCAGTTTCTTGCCGGACTGCCGGGTGGGGTAGTCAGCGCGACGCTCTTGGTGATGTTGGTCATCTTTGTCTTGGGCTTTGTGCTCGACTTTATCGAGATCACCTTTGTTGTGGTGCCGATTGTGGCCCCAGTGCTGCTGGCCATGGGCTTAGATCCTGTGTGGCTGGGCATTATGATTGCGATTAATTTGCAGACTTCCTTTTTAACGCCGCCTTTTGGTTTTGCGCTGTTCTATTTGCGCGGTGTCGCGCCGGCGTCAGTCGAGACCGCCGATATGTACCGCGGTGTGGTACCGTTTATTATGATTCAACTACTTTTAATGCTGATGTTATCGCTGTGGCCAGCACTGGCTACTTGGTTACCAGCCACCCTTTACAATTGATGTTATTTAACAAGGAATAGAGATTTATGGAGACTCAGTCGCCATCCCCATCGGGAAAGTTAATATCACAAACTATTGCTATGCCGCGGGAGACCAATGCCAATGGCGATATCTTTGGTGGCTGGTTGCTCAGCCAGATGGATTTGGCCGGCGCCATACTCGCTGGCCGCATTGCTAAGGGGCGTGTTGCCACCGTGGCGATCAGCGGCATGTCATTTCTAAATCCAGTGCCGGTGGGTGCCGTGGTGGCCTGCTATGCGCAGACGCTGTCAGTCGGTACTAGTTCGATTCGCGTTTTAATAGAAGCGTGGATCGATGACGATCCTCAGGGGGAGCGGTGTAAAGTGACGGAGGGTGAGTTTGTCTTTGTCGCGATTGATGACAACGGTAATACCCGCCAGGTGCCGACGGCCTAACGGCGAGACAGCTTTAAAGTTTTATTGCGCTAAAAATTTTCTCACGCAGTGCGGGTGCTTCATTGACCATATGATGCCCGGCACCCGGTATAAGATGCAGCTGCATATTTGGGAATTTACTCTGCAGCAATTTCATATTGTGCTTCCAGTCGAGCGTGCCATCGTTGTTGCCCTGAATCACATTGATTGGGAATGGATGACTGGCGCAGCGATTAACTTCGACAACCCAGTCGGCCATTGCGCCAACCCAATCGGCAGGCAGCCGATGCGGTTGAAAGGGATCGCTGTGGCGAATAAAGTGCAAGAATTCTGGGTCGTGGGAATTGGCTCGAAAAACGCGCTTCATGGTTTTCCGAAAGGGTCGCGTCAGTTTGAAAAGCCAGCGATTGATACTCCATAGCGCTGGCTGCACCAGCGGCGCCAGTAAATCAAGGCTGACAAAGGGGTAGTCCTGCTGTTGTCCTTGCTCAATAAGCTGCTTGAGCAAAATAGCACCGCCGGTGCTTTGGCCTATTCCATGTAAAGGTGTGGGGCAGAGATCAGCGGTTGCCGCGATCACCTGATTGAGTTGGCTAACATACTGCGCAAAGTATTCTATGCTGGCCGGTTCGCCGCTAGACAGTCCATGACCGATCAGGTCAAAGCAGACAACGGTCATCCCTCGGCTGAGAAGATCCTCAATAATGTGTCCGTAGAGGCCGGTGTGGTCCAAGTAGCCATGCACGAGAATAACACTGCCTTTGCTGTCGGCAGGTTTCCAAACCATCACATAAGTTTGCTGCTCTCCACTGACTATACGGCCGGCAAAAAGATCGCTGTTATGCACCCTATACGGAAGCTGATAGAAACCGATATAGGCTTCTAATGCAGGGTAATCACGCAAGTCGACGCTCTCTTTTGGATCAAAAAGAGGCAGAGTTTGTTGTAGACTTTTAATCTCTTGGCGTGCAAAGTGTGGGCTAGCGAGATGCATAGATTTTCCAAAAATTGTGTCAGAGTTCCGCAAAAAACCCCGCTATTGGTTGTAACCGCAGCCAGTGCATCTTGTCAGAATAACCATGAATTACAAGAATAAAGATTTCGTCGAAAAATTAACTCGCCAACACAGCGCCACCTTGGTGAGGTTCTTGGCGCGCCGGATGAAAAACCGCGAGGATGCAGAGGATATAGCTCAGGCGGCGTTTATGCGTCTGTATACTTTAGACGACCCCGAAGAATTATCCAATGCCAAGGCCTTTCTGTTTCAAGTTGCCGCAAATTTGTCGATAGATCAGTTGCGCCGCAAAGTGCTGCATCAAAACTATCTTGAGCGCGAGGGAGCCAAGGTGGCCAATGATGGGTCTTCGGTGGTAAACGGTTTTTTCGACAATATCTCGCTGGAGCGAGAGATGGAAGCCAGAGAGACGCTAAGTTTTATTTATCAGTCGCTTGAGGCCTTGCCACAAAACCCCCGACAGGCATTTATTCTCAATCGGGCAAAAGGCCTGACCTATGGCGAAATTGCCGAGCAGATGGGTGTGTCAGTCAGTTCAGTGGAGAAATATATTCTTGAGGCGTTGAAGCATCTTCGCGTAGCGCTTAGTAAGGAAGACGGCACGCCGGTGAAATAGGGTTTTTGCCGCTTTAGATTAAATAATAATGTCTGTGGAGATTGGCGATCACGGACGAATTTTAATAAAGATGAAATATAGCGGAGGTATTCTTGCTGTTGCTCGTCACAAAATAACAAGCACGATATTATTGAGGGAAATGCGCTTAGCTAAAGTGCATAACATTGTGAATAACGCATCCGGCCAAAAGCCTACTGACCATGAAATTGCCAACCAAGCTGATGCTTGGATTGTGGCGCTGCGCCGAGAAAATGTTCAGCAAGTCGATCTGGATAAGTTTGCCGTTTGGTTGAGCGCGGATAGTCAGCATCAGAAAACGTGGGATAAGGCACTAACATTGTGGCAGACTCTCGGGGCGATCTCGCATATGCCGCTTGATGCTTTGTTGGCCGCAGAGTCACCTGATGGTGTCCGTGAAACACATCAGCCGGGCCCTGCTCAAGCCTCAACGCTCAACTGTTTTTTGGCCAGCGTCTCCATCGATAGGCTTCGCCAGCGCTGGATACCGGTGGCCATGGCCTTCTCTCTACTGTTGGCCTCTGCCTTGACTGCCCTCTTTAATGCGTCGCCGCAATCAGATTTTTATAGCGTCGGTGTAGGTGAATACGCAGAGGTTGTTTTGGCCGATGGCAGTGTTGTCGAGCTCAATACCGACAGCGCGATAGAAGTGACGCTAACTGACCACTCACGCGAGATTGAATTGCTTCGAGGTGAAGCATTTTTTGCTGTTGCCCCAGACAAATCTAGACCCTTTATTGTCGACGTCGCTGGTGCCACGGTGCGAGCTGTCGGCACGGCGTTTAATATTTACAAAGTCACAGGTGAGAGTGCTGTGGTCGCAGTGACTGAGGGCATTGTGCGTATCGAAGAGGCGGATGGCTCCTCTATGTCCGTTGCTCAGTCGCGCCTTGTTACTGCCGATCAGGCGCTGAAGATTGATCTTCTTCGCGGTTTGTCCGATGCCGATGTTGACAATGTACAGGCCACAGCCTGGCGACATGGACACTTGTTATTTAATAGTACGCCGCTTGCAGAGGCAGTGGCTATGCTCAATCGCTATCTGGTGCAAAAGGTGGTGGTCGCAGACACCGTGCCATCCAGCGTTCGCCTGTCGGGAACCTTCTCATCTCGACAAAAGAAAGAAACCCTATTGGCTGTTGCTCAGGCGCTGAGTCTCGAGCTGACGCCGCACGGCGATAAATGGGTGTTGTCTCAAAACACCCCTTAAGGTTTAATAACCTTCAAGTCTAAATTTGACGCTTACTGTTAGGGCACGTTGTGGGGTCTTCATTTCTCGTGGTCGATGTTCAGTGATTGGCTGCCGACCGTTCTGGTCTTCTGTAGCAAGTGCAATCTTGCTATTAGTTGTTGTGCCGGTTCGCGCAATTGTTACTGATGCCTATGATGTTCAGCTGCCTGCTGGCAGCCTTCACCAAGCGTTTATCGCGCTGGGTCAGCAAACACAATCTTCAATTATTTTTCCGTCATCGATCGATGATGTCCAAGATATTGCCGAGATTTCGGGTCGTTACAGCATTGTTGAGGTTCTCGATCAATTAACAGACGGCCGCGATATCGAGTTCCGCGTGGTGGGGCCCCTTACTGTGGTTGTGCTGCCACGTTGTATTGAGGCTCGTGACTGTCAGAGTTTGCAGCAAGATTCGACATTGAATATTCAGCAGTACCCAATGATTGAAGAGTTAATAGTACGCGGTGAGCAGGTAACGGGTTCGAGATTTAAGCAGATTGACGGCAACTCTTTCACTCCGGTTGAGATTATCACCTCAACCGAGATTCGTTTAAGTGGCGTACAAACGCTGTCGCAACTGATGCGATTTACCCCGGAGGTAGCGGGTAATTCCGCCAGTACGTCGGTCAGCAATGGCGGCAATGGCACGGCCAGTGTCACTTTGCGTGGCTTGCCGTCGACCAATACATTGGTGTTAGTCAATGGCTTGCGAACCACCTCTAATGCTGTTGATGGGGGCTCGGTCGACCTCAATAGCATCCCTTTGGCTGCAGTGGATCGGGTCGAGATTCTCAAAGATAGCGGTTCCTCTATTTATGGGTCAGACGCCATTGCCGGTGTCGTCAATGTCATCCTGCGGAAAAACTTTGATGGCATTTTGCTAAACAGTTTTTATGGCGCCTCGGCAGAGGGTGACAATCAAACCCGCCGCTATGATCTGTTGGCTGGGGGTAGACTTGGCAATGTCGAGTTAATGGCGGTGGCCTCGCACTATAATCAGGCGGGATTTTTTAGTCGCGACAGAGCTATATCCCGATCCGCCGACGGACGTGACTTTGGCGGCCTCGATCAGCGCTCTAGCGCCACACCGAATGCTCGCATACTCCTCCAGGATAGCGTGGTTAGCCTGACATCAGATCAGCTCGACGGGACCTCCGTCGAGCATTTTAGCGCAGTGACCAATGAACATTTATTCGACTATCGAGCCTATACGTCTTCATTGATTCCAGCGCAGAGAGATTCTTTTTACCTGTCCGGCAGTCTGCTAGGGCTGGATAGTCTCGACAGCGCATTTGAGCTCTCCTACGTGAAAAACAGCACCCTAATTACTTATGCGCCGATGCCGGTGTTTACGGCTTTCGAGGAAATTCCAATCACGGTTTCGGCCGCCAACCAGTTCAATCCATTTTCTCAGGATATTGAGGATCTCCGTGTTCGACTGACTGGCCTGGGACCGCGCTTGCAGGAAAATCAGTCGCAGACATTGCGCGCCAGTGCCGCATTGATGGGCGCCTTTCACCAGGGCGAGTGGCAGGCAAGTGTTAACTGGAGTCGCAACAATGCTGTCGAGCAGTGGCGCAATCTAGTTGATCTGCAGCACATTACTTTGGCTCTCGGCGACAGTTCAATCTGTGCGATTACAGCAGGCTGTGTGCCGATCAATGTGTTTGCTGGCCCAGGTGCTATCGCGGAAAATCAGCTGGATTATATCCGTGCTAACGCGACTAATCGCGGCCGGTCAATGTTGTCATCGTTCAATTTTGATCTCTCTCAGACATTGGACCTTTTGCCCGCAGGGGAGGTTGAGCTGGCCGCCGGCATTGAATTGCGCCGGGAAACGCTGGTGACGCAGGCCGATCAGCGAGTAGAGAGCGACCAATTAATTGGTGGCGAATATGGCAGTAGTCGCGGCAAGCGAACGATATCCGAGCTTTATGTCGAATCGCTAATTCCGTTGATAGGCGGAGCGAATGCTGGCAATCGTCTAGAGGCCAACTTTTCTCTAAGGTCGACGCATTTTAGTGACTTCGGTGCGCAGACTAATCCCAAGCTAGCGCTGCGCTATCGTCCGAGCAAGGACCTAACCCTGCGCGGCAGTATTTCTCGGGGTTTTCGCGCGCCGTCGTTATTCGAGCTAAATCAAAGCGACAGTGTCAGTCAGGCCTTTTTGCTCGACCCCTGCTCAATCGAGGAAAATATAAAGCTGCTGCCGGGCTGCCAGCTGCCAACGGATCCGCTGCGCGTGCAGTACCCAACAGTGATCGGCGGCAACCCTGAACTAAAGCCAGAAACGTCTGAAAATATCAGTCTTGGCTTTATCTATAGCCCGGCGAGTCTGCGCAATGTCAGTCTCGCGATGGACGTTTATCGGATTCAGGTGGATGATATTATCGGCGCCAGCGGGCAGTTTTTTCTCGAGCAAAATGCGGCCAACCAGATCTATGGCGAGCGAATTCTCCGCGATCAAGACGGCGAACTGGTAAAAGTTATCGCCAACAATGAAAACCTCGGTATGCGCAGGCTGTCTGGTGTCGATATCGATCTTGCCGGGCGACTATTTATCGCCAAATGGGGCAGCTTGGGTGTCAACTTGAGTGCCTCGCACCTTGCCTCATATCAATTTCAGGGTGGTCCGACCGCTGAGATTAGGCAGCTGGCCGCAACCTTTGAGGATGAAGCAGCAGAAGGTAGCGGCGCCCTGCCGAAGTGGAAAACGCGGCTTAACGTATTTTGGCAATTTGGCGCTTGGGAAGTCGCTCTAACGTCGTTTAGAGTCAGCAGTGTCAGCGAGACAGTCAGTGGCCTTAACAGCAAGCGTCGCAGTGGTGCATGGTCCCGTGAAGATGCACAACTCAGTTATCATTTTAACGCTGGTAAATCTCTTATTACCCTCGGTGTCGAGAACCTTCTCGACGAAGCGCCACCCTTTATAGCCTCCGCATTTAACGACAATTTTGATTCTCGAACCTACGATTCAACCGGCCGGTTTTTCTACGCCAGGCTCAGTCATCATTTATAACCCTTAAATATTAGATTATTTCGCTTTTTTTCTGAGGGGTATTATTTCTCGACCGTCTCACGCTTAGTCCACGGAGAAAGGACGCGTATTCAAATCTTGCGAATTCAGCTTGCTAAATTCACAGAGCCTTCAAAGATTGGGCCTGTTTAGCAGTTATTTTTTAAAACTTGGGAGTTACTATGAAGACCTCACCTTTAACCAAAGCTATACGCGCTACTCTAGGAGCGTCTCTGCTCTTTAACGTTGCGATGCCTGCTTTTGCCCAGACAGATGGTGAAGAAGCAGCTGTTGAAGAAATTACCGTAACTGGCTCGCGCATCAAGCGTACCACCGGTCAAGATTCACAGGAAATTATTACGATCAGTGCCGAGGATATGAAAGTATCTGGGGATATTTCTGTTGCCGACGCACTGCGTACATCTACTCTAAACTCACTCGGTTCGTTCCGTGAGTCCTCTGGTAGCAGTGCACAGTCAAACGCAACTGTTAACCTGCGTGGTGCTGGTCAATCTCGCACCTTGGTCCTGGTCAACGGCCGTCGTGTTGTTGGTTCAGCATCACTCGGTGGTGGCGGTGCAGTTAACCTTAATATGATCCCTTTCGCGTTTGTTGAGCGTTTGGAAATTGTTGCTGACGGCGCCTCTGCTGTTTACGGTTCTGACGCAGTAGCTGGTGTTATTAACGTTATTCTGAAAAAGGGCTATGACGGCGCTACCTTTACTGCCCGTCGTGGTGACCGTTCAGAAGATGACGGCAGCACTCAAAGCTTCTCTTTCTTGACTGGCGCTGAAGGCGACCGTGGTTCGGTTACTTTCGGTATCGAATATGACCGTCGCGATCCAGTTTTCGACAAAGACCGCAGCTACACTGCTGCTCGTTACAGCGATCTGGATGGTGATGGCTTTATCACCGGCTACAGCGAAACTGAAGGTGTTTCGTACTACGGATACACTCTGATCAACCCAAATTATGATGGTGCAGAGTTCAATCCAACTGACCCAGCTACCTGGGCGGTATCGCCAGGAGATAACTGTGTTGATGACGGTTCTTTTGTTGGCCAAATGAAAGCTGATGCGGTTTTCGGTCCTGACACTGGTTTCTACTGTGGTTATGCTTTTGCCAACGTCTCGGCCAACCGCGCTGGACTTGAGCGAGTCAACACCTGGGTAAGCAGCTCTTTTGAGCTTTCAGACAAGATTGAACTGTTTGCTGACGCATTGATTTCTAATAACGAATCATTTGGTCGTTATGCGCCTCCAGCTGCTCCGGGCTCCGCTCTGGCATCTGACCCTAAAAACCCGTATGGCGAAGCAGTAAGCGGCTACTTCCGTTGGACTGATATCGGTACGCGTGACAATGTTGTTAACGATACGTTGACCGACGTTAATATCGGCTTCCGCGGCGAGTTGAGTGATAGCCTGTCTTATGAGACGTACTACACATACTCCGATTATCGTTCGACCTCTATCGGTACTTACTACCTGAGCTATGGTGGATTTGACTCTAACATTTTGAACGAAGAGACAGATTACGATACTTACGTGGCTAACCTCAAAGCGACTACCCTGAATGACGATCGCATGAATATCCAAAAGATGTTCGTCGGTGTTCAGTGGGATATGTTTGAAATGGCCGGTGGTACTGCATCATCTTACTTTGCCGCTGAGACGTTTGATGTTTCTTACTCTGCGATGGTAGATGCGCAATCTGAAGCTGGTTTGGTTGGTGGTTCTGCGGGTAACTCAGCTGAAGGTGCGCGTAGCGTTAATGCACTGTCTGCTGAGGCCCTGTTCCCCGTTAACGATTGGTTAGAGATTGATGCTGCGGTTCGTTTCGATGATTACGATGACTTCGGTAATGCAACGTCACCACGTCTTGGTGCCACTTTTACCATGATCGAGAATGTTGTATTGAAGGCATCTTATGGTGAGGGCTTCCGTGCTCCTGACCTGTCTGATCTCTACGGCGCAACGTCGTTCTCGGCTGAAGACGCAACTGACTATTACGGTTGTCAGCTAAATGGCATTGCTGAAGCAGAATGTAGCGAGCGTCAGTTTGATACCTATATCGGTTCTAACCCAGAACTGGATGCAGAAACGTCGAAGACGATGTCTTTTGGCGCAACGTGGGAGTTTATGGATGGATGGTATGCAAGTGCTAACTACTTCGTTCTAGAGCTGTCCGATGCGATTGAATATGTATCTGCTCAGGATATGCTGAACGTTGATTACATCACTGGCGGCAACAACCCGCAGGTTGTGCGTAACGCAGCGGGTCGCGTAGATAGCATTTCAGCTGGTTACCAAAATGCCGTGACGGACATTCAGTATGAGTCTATGGATTATGCCGTCAATGGTACGTTTGAGACTAATAACTGGGGTTCTTTTGCTGTTCGTGGTAACGCAACTCAGTACCTGACCTATGAATACGAAGCGTCTTTTGGTGAGGGTGATATCGCCGATGCCGCTGGTACTCTGGGCTTCCCTGAATGGCGTGCTGGTGTGGCCATGTCTTGGAGCAAAGATAAGTGGTTTGCTACTTTCGCCAGTGACTTTATCGGTTCTTCTGAAAATAAAGTCTCTGAAGTAGAGTACTCCTCTTACACAACTCATAACGCCTCTGTTGGTTATGATTTGGAAGAGTATGGCACTGTTAAGATTGGTGCTAGCAACCTGACTAACAAAGATCCTCTGCTGAACCAGTTCGGTGCTCAGGCGGACGAATATCAGTATGATAATACCGGCCGAGTTATCTTTGTCGAATTCTCAATTGATATGTAAGCTTTGTTAAAAGTGTGTTAAAACGAGAGCCCGCTTTTGCGGGCTCTTTTTTGGCTGGCTTTTTTTGCCGAGGCACTCTTTTTTTTGCTGACGCACTTTTCGCTGGCGCACTCTTTTTACGGGCTGAGTATAGGAGACCTTATGGACGCGTGGGGCAATTTTTGGCAAAAGAACCACAGTACCACCTTTGCTGAATACTATCCGGACGGCTATACCAGCGGCTATGTCGCCGATTGGTGGTCCGACATACTGCAGGCGCAAAACACGCCACTACTTGACGTGCTTGAAGTCGGCTGTGGCAATGCGTCGCTTTTACCGCGCATGTTAGATCTTGAAATTTGTGGCACCTACACTGGTGTCGATGCTGCAGCGGTCGAGCTTTCTGCGGCAGCTGTAAAACGCAGTAACAGTCAACTTAAGGCTTCGCTGATTGGCGGAGTTGCAATAGAAGCATTTCAGTGTCAGCAAAAATTTGACATTGTCGCCTCGGTTTATGGCATTGAATATTCGCCCCTCGAGCAATCACTGCCTGTGGTAAAGGCGCTGTTGTCCGAGCAGGGTAAGCTGCACTTGCTGATCCATCACGCGGGATCTGTTATTACAGCGATGTCTGCGAAAGCCATGGGTGAGTTTGATTTTGCTCTAATGGAGCGAGTGATAACTGATTTACAAGTTATTGACACCGTGCTGGTCAAATACAAGGGTGATATTAGCCGGCTTGAAAAATCTGCCAAGGCGCAGGCAGCAAGAGAAAAAATTAATCAATTTATCTCGTCAGTTATGAATGTTAAGCCATCAGATAGAAACCCCATACTCCTCGACTTTGCCAATGCGGTACTCGTTTATTTCAAAAAACTACGTCTCACTCGGCTCGAGAGAAAAACCTATATAGAGAGTATTCTGATAGACTTTCACGCATCGAAAGAACGCTTTAGGCAGATGGTTAATGTTGCGCGAGATGACCGCAGCATTGGTGATGTTGAAGCGTTATTACAACAGTCAGGTTTTAATAATATTTCCGTTTCTGTCTTAACCAATCAAGGGGAACCCGTCGCATGGAACATAAAAGCCAACTCGTAATCGCCATCGCTATGCTACTCGCCGTTAATGGGCACGCTCAGGAACTCACGCAATGCCTTGCAGTGACCGATGACGTTAAACGATTAGCCTGTTATGACAATGTATCTGGCTATGTGGAGGGAGCCATCCCTGCGGCCATTGCCGGCAGTGCAATGGTCACCAAAAGCATCGCCACCAAGGCTGCTGAGCCCGCCATGCCGGCGGTGGCCATTGAGCCGCCTGTCGGCGAACAGGCATATAGTGATAGTACCCTGGTCAAGGCGCAAAAAGCTTATAACCAGGTCGTCGCCGATTCGGTCGTTATGTTGATAACCAAGATCCAGACGACATCGCAGCGCAAAACCTATTACTTCACTGACAGTGGACGGGTGTTTAAAAAAATGTCTGATCGCTCGGCCAATATACGCGTTGACGACAAGGTTAAACTGGACGGCGGTCTGCTTGGCTCAAAGTTTTTAATTAGCCAAAATGGTGTCAGGGTCAAAGTCAAAGAGATCGATTAAATACTGTCTGCTGGCGCAGTATCAGCGTTTTGAATATTAAGTTATTAAATTGTCTGGAGGGGATATGAGCAACAAACTAAGTGTATTGAAAGGCATGGTGTTGAGCCTGACACTAGCCGTGACCAATGTTAATGGGGCCTTGCCAAAATCGGTTTCTACCTTGCTTGACCGTGCTGAGTTCACTAATGCGCGAGTCTCTCCGACAGGCGAGTATATTAGTGTGGTAATGAAAAAAAATGATCGCCGAACCTTAATTGTTCTAGATCGCAAGACCATGGCACCGATAGAAGGCAAGAGTATCCGTTACGAAGATGATGACGATATGGAGGTGTCAGGTGGCAGTTGGCTAACCGAGACGATTTTTGCTTATCGGGTCATGACTGAAAATAAAGAAGATCATCGTCCCAGTGACAATGGCGATCTGTTTTTGCTTGATATGGAGCAGGAGCTGCCGACCCATGCTTGGAATTACCGTGGCAACTTCACCAACAATACCCTCCGCAAAGGCGATCTTATCTCAGGCTATATGCAACCCATTTCAGGGTTGCCGGAAGATGACAAAAACATTCTCGTTTCGGTCTCTCCTTTTAGTCGCAATGGTGGCGTGAGGCCGGATATCTACAAAATGGAGTTGGCCACTGGTGACATGAGCAAAGTCATCACCGGTCCCGCTCGCGCGGCGCAGTTTCTATCCAATAAAACCGGAAGCACGTTGATTAGCTGGTGGGTCAAGCCCGATTACACCACCGACTTTGCTTTTCGACGAGCCAATGAGCGCTGGCAAAACTTGGCAATCGACTATAAGGGTGGCTTTCAGCCGCTGAAAGTCAGTGCCGATGGACTGGTTGCTTATGGGTTAACGCAGTTGCTGGGAGATGTAAATGCCGGTCAACAACTGGTCAAGTTGACTCTCGATACAGGCGAGCTTGACAGTATAAAAGACTTTGGATTTGTCTCAGAAATCGATGTGACTTTTAATGAAGAGGGTCACCCAGCGTTTGCTCAGTGGGTCGATGATGGTCCTGAGTTGGAGATGTTTGGTAACAATCGTCTGGGCCAGATTGTCGGCGGTTTTGCCAAGAGTTTTGCCGGCTATAATGTGCAGCTGACCAGTGCTGACGATGCCGAGGAAAACATTGTTGTGCACGTTGGCTCCCCCGGTATTATGGGAGAGTATTACATATGGGAGCAGTCGACCGGTTCGGCGCGCTATCTGTTTAGCTCAAATGAAGCGGTCGATAAGCTTGAGTTAAATAGCTTCCAGTCGGTGAAGTATCAGGCGGATGACGGCGTCGACATGCAAGGCTGGCTGTTAATGCCAAAGCGCGGTAAGCCGAAAGCGCTGATTAATTACATTCATGGCGGGCCACACGGACCCTACATTCCCCACCAGTTTGATGAGCGAATGCAGATTATGGCTGAGCTCGGCTATGCCGTGTTCGCGCCCAATTTCCGCGGCTCTGGCGGTTATGGGCAGAACTTTGAGCGTGCCGGTTATCTGCAGTGGGGCACGCGTATGCTGGATGATATGCAGCAGGGCGCAGAGGCGGTCAAGGCGCGCTTCGATGTGGGTAGCAAAGTCTACATTATGGGTGGCAGTTATGGCGGCTATGCCAGTGCTCAGAGCTTGGTTCGTCACAGTGACTACTATGATTGCAGTGTTATCATTGCTGGGGTTTTCGACCTTGAGCAACAGATTGATACCTGGGATGCCGGCAAGGGTTTTAACACGGCTGGCTATGAAAAATCCGCTATTGGCAGCGACCCAGAGTTTCTCCGCGCTAATTCAATTATTCATAATCTCGACCGGGTTAAAGCACCGATGCTGATTGTTCATGGCAGAGAAGATACACGTACGCCTATGGTCGGTGCCGAGACGATGGTTACAGCATTGAAGAAGACCAAGCTGAAGTATGAGTATCATTTCTATGATCGCGAAGGGCATGGACTGTTTTTCAAGCCAAACCGCATGGACCAATATAAGAAGGTACAGAAATTTCTTAAACGCTGCGATGCGAAAAGCTAAAGTCACGGGATTGGCTATCTGCCGCAGCCAATGGGTAGCTCCGCTACTCGTTGCAAGCAAAAAAGCCCCGCAGTCTCCTGCGGGGCTTTTTTATGTCGGTCTGCAGCGTAATTAGCGGGAAAGCTAACTATTCGTCGGTCGATAGCGACACGTCGTAAACGCCAGCTTCACGGGCCTGATCAGAGATCAATACAAACAGTTCAGTCTTCGATTTAGGGTGCGCGCTGACAACCACCTTGGCTTCTGGATTTTCGGCATGCATTCGCTCAACGTTTGCCCGAACGGCGCGAACATCAATGCGACGCCCTGCAAGGGTGAGCTCATTGCTCTCTGAAACCCGAAATACAATATTGGTATTTTCAGTATCTGGTGGTGGTTCTTCAGAAGTCGGTGGGCGATTGACATCAAGCCCGGACTCATTGACAAATGAGGCTGTTACAATAAAGAAGATAAGCATAATAAACACGACGTCGAGCATCGGCGTCATATCAATTTGCGATTCATCCTCTTCCTTTCGTCTTCTTCCTAGTGCCATTGACGGTACACCCTCTGAACTTTCTAAATATAATAAAACAGCGCATTCTACTGATTTCTGTCAGAATTGCTAGCGTAACTACCGCACAGCTACAGGCACCACTAGACCAAGCCTTAAAGGCGTCTTAAGTGTGCCAGAAATAACGCAATTAAGGAAAACAAGATTGTATAAGACGATAAAAAAATGCCTGAATTACCGGAAGTAGAAACTACCCTTAGAGGGGTAGCTCCACATATTGTTGGTCAGATTATTGACCGCCTAACCGTCCACAATGGTTCCTTGCGCTGGCCAGTGACAGAGGGCATATCTGAGATCACAAAAGGCCAGCAGATTGTGGCGATAACCCGCCGCGCCAAATACTTGCTTGTGGAACTGGAGCGCGGCAGCATGATGATCCACTTGGGGATGAGTGGTAGCTTGCGACTGGTTGACAGAAAGACTGAGCGGCGCAAACATGACCATATTGAAATGCAACTGGCCAATGGAGTCTGTCTCCGCTATCACGACCCGCGGCGCTTTGGTGCCTGGCTGTGGTCGGACAATGGTTATCCGCAGCTGAGCCATCTTGGCCCCGAACCTTTAACCGATGAATTTACCGGCAAGCGTCTTTTTGAGCTGTCACGAAAGCGTAAAATCGCGGTCAAGCCTTTTATTATGGACAATCAAACGGTGGTTGGGGTGGGAAATATTTACGCCTCTGAAGCGTTGTTTCGCGGCGCTATACGCCCCGACAGACAGGCCGGTCGAATTTCCTTGCAGCGTTATGAACTATTGGCAGGACACATTAAGGACGTGTTAGCCAGTGCGATTGCTCAGGGTGGCACCACGTTGCGCGATTTCATTAATGGTAATGGCGAGCCAGGTTACTTTCAGCAGACCCTGATGGTCTACGGGCGGGGCGGTCAGCCCTGTGTGCACTGCGGCAAGGCGCTGAAAGATATTCGACTGGGTCAGCGCAGCTCAGTATTTTGTTTGACCTGCCAGCGTTGAGCTAACCAGTCGACGAATAAATGAGACGGCTAGAGCGACTGGGCTCCAGCCGTTTAAGGCTTATTAAATTTTTGGCTTAACGCATCGGCAACATTGGCGGGAACAAACTTAGACACATCACCATCAAGGGAAGAGATCTCGCGCACCAATGACGATGATATGTAGGAGAAGCGCTCCGCCGGCGTCAGGAAGACACTTTCAATATTGGGCGACAGGGCGCGGTTCATATTGGCCAGCTGAAATTCATACTCGAAATCTGACACTGCTCGCAGTCCGCGCATAATGGCGTCCGCCTTGCAGTCCTTGACGAAATTGACCAGTAAATAATCAAAGCCGAGAATCTCAACATTGGGCACATGCGCAAGTGCGTCACTGGCCAACTCAATGCGTTCATCCACATTGAAAAGCGGACCTTTGCGTTGACTGCTGGCGATGCCGAGAATGATTTTGTCGAATAGCCGCGAGGCTCTCTCAACCAGATCAATATGTCCATTGGTAATTGGGTCAAAGGTGCCGGGGTAGACAATAGTCTTCATGCACAGGTTCCGCCTTAAATGGAGAGCGGGCATATTACTCAAATAATGCCGCAGGCTCAATGCGTGAATAGAGAATGTAGTGTACCTCACCCGCGGTTTTACTGCGTGCGACGCGCCAATTGGCCGGCGGTGCAAAGCTGTTGTGCCGAGCCGACAGCTCGCAGTAGATCAAGCTGTTTGAGGCCAGCCAGTGGTTGGCTTCTAGCAGTGCACAGACCTGTGTCAGCAAATTGAGCTCAAAGGGAGGGTCGATAAAAGCGATATCAAAGGGTTTGTCTGACTTTTTACTCAGGTGCGAGACGGTGTCTGCCCGGCGAATGGTCAATTCAGCTGCCCCAAGCAGAGTTTTGTTTGCTGTTAAAGTCGCGAGTGCCTGAGGGTTTTGCTCGAGTGCCAGACACTCTGCTGCACCTCGAGACAGGGCTTCGAAACACAGCGCGCCCGAACCGCTAAACAGGTCCAGGCAGCTTGATCCGGCAATATTGGGTGCCAGCCAGTTAAACAGTGTTTCACGAATGCGATCGCCGGTGGGCCGCAGGCCCTGCACAGTGGGAAATGTCAGCAGCCGGCTGCGCCATTTGCCTGCGATAATTCGAACTCGCTGCCTAGCCGTCAAAACAACACTCCTTAATGGTGACTTTTAATCACCTAAAATCAATCAAGATGGTAGGATACACCAGAATATAACCACTGTTAAAAATGAACCTAAATGGACGCAAATTCGACTCCCAATCCAGAGCCAGAAAAGAACAAGCGCAGCTTTCTCGATCGTTTTAAGCGTGACAAAGCAGAGCCCTCTTCGCCAGCGGAGCCCGCTGCTGTAAAGCCAAACGGTTTGCGGGCCAAGATGCAGCGTGCGCTGTCACGCACCAGTCGCGGCCTCGGTGATCTATTTCTCGGTGCCAAAGCGATCGACGCCGATCTCTTCGACGAGCTCGAAACACGACTGCTGATGGCAGATGTCGGTGTCGAGGCTACCGCCAAGATTATTGCCGAGCTAACCGAGCGTTCCAACAGGGCGGTGCTTAAGGATGGCGCGGCGCTTCAAGCGGTGCTGCAAGAAATTTTAATCGCCAAACTTAGCGTCAGTGAACAGCCGCTGGTGTTAGACAATGCAGAGGGTCCCTTTGTGATGCTGGTGGTCGGTGTTAATGGTGTCGGCAAGACCACGACCATTGGCAAGTTAGCGCGGCGACTTCAGCAGCAGGGCAAGTCGGTGATGTTAGCGGCGGGAGATACCTTTAGAGCGGCGGCGGTTGAACAGTTGCAAGTGTGGGGCGAGCGCAATCAGATACCCGTGGTCGCGCAACATATGGGTGCGGACAGTGCATCTGTTGTGTTCGACGCGATCGAGTCGGCTCGAGCCAAGCAAGTCGATGTGATTATCGCTGACACCGCCGGCCGGTTGCACAATAAAAGCAATCTAATGGAAGAGTTGAAAAAAGTCCGCAGGGTCGCCGCTAAGCTCGATGCGAGTGCCCCCCATGAGGTGCTGCTGGTGCTCGATGCGGGTACTGGGCAAAATGCCGTTGCGCAGATGGCTGAGTTCCATGCTTCGGCTGGGGTCACCGGTATTGCGCTAACCAAGCTCGACGGTACCGCCAAGGGCGGCATCGTTTTTGCTCTGGCAGAGAAGTTTTCGGTTCCGATTCGCTATATCGGTGTCGGTGAAGCGGTGGATGATCTACAGCCATTTGTCGCCGAAGAGTTTGTTTCCGCCCTGTTGGGTCAGAGTCAGGGCGAGTGACATGTCAATGATCCGTTTTGATAATCTCAGCAAGCGCTACGAGGGTGGTTTTGAAGCGCTGCGCAATGTCAGTTTTGAAATGGACGCCGGAGAGATGGCCTTTCTCACTGGGCACTCCGGTGCAGGCAAAAGCACATTATTAAAATTATTGATGCTGATCGAGCGGCCAACCTCCGGCAACCTATTGATTAATGGCAAAAACTTGAACCGTTTGGCGCATTCCAAGGTTCCCTTTTATCGCCGCCAGGTCGGTGTGGTGTTTCAGAATCACCAGCTGTTGTTTGATCGTTCGGTGTTTGAAAATGTCGCGTTGCCGCTGCAAGTGGCCGGTTACTCTCCCGGTGATATAGGGCGCAGAGTGCGCGCCGCACTCGACAGTGTCGGCCTGCTGGAAAGAGAACAGCAGAACCCCGTTGCGCTATCTGGCGGTGAGCAGCAGCGTATTGGTATCGCACGCGCGGTGGTGCACAAGCCGAAAATTCTTTTGGCCGATGAGCCTACGGGCAACCTCGACCCACAGCTCTCGGCAGAAATTATGGCGCTGTTTAAACGCTTTCAGGATGTCGGTGTGACGGTATTAGTCGCCAGTCATGATATCAATCTGATTAACCGCATGAATATGCGCATCATGCGACTCAATCAGGGGCAGATGGAAGAGGATGGCATCAGCTATGGCGGCTACTAGCAGCAAAGCTCGCGACAGTGGTCAGCGCGGTGCGCGCGGCAAGGTATTGAGCCGCGGGGACAAGTGGCGTGGTTACCGCTATCACCATCGGTCTACGTTGCAGAGCAGTGCCGTCAAAATGCTCCGCGAGCCGCTGCAATCATTATTGACCGTGGTGGTGATCGCCATCGCCCTAACCCTTCCCGCAGCGCTCTACCTCAGTGTGGAAAATATTCGTCAGCTCAGCGGCGGTGTTGAGTCCTCCGCGCAACTCAGTGTATTTGTGACCAAGGGTGCCCGAGGGCCTGCTGTTGAGGGCCTTGGCCGACAGCTCGAGGGTCTTTCTGGAGTCGCTTCGGTCACTTATATTTCTGCCGACAGTGCGCTGGAGGAATTTAAAGCGATGTCGGGGTTCGGTGCGGCGCTGCAATACCTTGATGAAAATCCGCTACCGGAAGCCTTTTTGGTTCAACCTCTGTTACTCAATGACGCAACACGGCTAGTGACAGAGATACGCCAGTTAAAGCTGGTAGATGACGTGCAACTGGATATGCAATGGCTGCAGCGGCTCGACGCTCTGCTTGATATGGGTCGCAAGCTGGTCCTGGCACTGGCTGCTGCCCTCGGGGTTGGCGTGATCCTGGTTGTCGGCAATACCATTCGGCTGGCAATACAGAGTCGCCGTGATGAAATTACTGTGGTTAAGTTGGTTGGCGGCACGGACGCTTATGTGCGCAGGCCATTTCTCTACACCGGGCTGCTGTTCGGGATTTTTGGCGCCGTAGTTGCGGCGATTATGTTGACCGTTCTAGGGTTTTGGCTCGCAGGGCCAGTCGACAAGTTAGCCGGGCTGTATCAGAGTCAGTTTAGAGTCACCGGACTGGGCTTTGGTGGTTTTATAAGCCTTTTGCTGATTGGTGGCGCGGTCGGATTGGCTGGGGCATGGTTAGCCGTTGGTCAGCATCTGCGCAATATTAAACCGAGCTGAAAATCTCGTCTATAGGGTCTAAAATAGTCTGTAAGTGGGTGCTTTTAAAGGCTAGGAAGCAGCAATTAAATAGTGCTAAAATAATCGACCGATGAATAAAAAGAGTGTGTTATGAGTAAAGCCCTTCAAACAATGGAGTGGATGGCCCCCGGCGGAAACCTGAATGCCTACATTCAGGGAACGGCGACCGTGCCCATGCTCACCCTTGATGAAGAGCGTGCCTTGGGTGAAGCCCTCTATTACAAAGAAGATCTCGATGCAGCACGTCGCATGGTTATGGCTCATCTCCGCTTTGTTGTGCATATTGCACGCTCCTATAACGGCTACGGTCTGCCGTTAGCCGACCTTATTCAGGAGGGCAATGTCGGCCTGATGAAAGCGGTGCGACGTTTCAATCCTGAAAAAGGTGTCAGACTGGTTTCCTTCGCGGTGCACTGGATCAAAGCAGAGATTCATGAGTTTATTCTGCGTAACTGGCGCATCGTTAAAATTGCCACTACCAAGGCTCAGCGCAAACTGTTTTTCAACCTGCGTAGCGCCAAGAAGCAGCTGCAGTGGCTGACCGCGGATGAAGCGCAGGCAGTAGCGGATGATTTGGGGGTTCAGATCAAGGATGTTATGGAGATGGAAATGCGTCTCACTGCACGTGATCCGGCCTTTGATGCGCCTGCCAACGATGATGACGACAGCAGTTTTCAGGCACCGGTATTTTTTCTCGAAGATAAGAGTGCTGATCCCGCTCAACTCGCCGAAAACGATGACTGGGAAGTTGATAACACCACCCGTCTCGTCGATGCGGTGAAAAACCTCGACGAGCGCAGCCGAGATATTATCCAGCGCCGCTGGTTAAATGATGGCAAGGCTACGCTTCATGAGTTGGCCGACGAATACGGTGTCTCTGCAGAACGCATTCGCCAGTTAGAGAAAAACGCGATGAAGAAAGTTCGCGGAATAATGGAAGCCTAACGTCACTTTATATGAGACCAAGAGCCGCTTAGAGCGGCTTTTTTATTGCTATGGATAAACTACTCTGGATTCGACTTACTGCTCTCAGTGGTGCACTCGCTGTGATGCTGGGTGCATTTGCGACACATGGCATGAAAGATTCGTTGTCGCCGCAAATGATGGACATCTATCAGACTGCGGTGCTCTATCATTTTATTCACACGCTCGCACTGCTCGGCGCGATTAATCTTCCGCTCAATCAACGCTCGCTGCATTGGGCGGCACGTTGTTTTATGCTCGGCATTGTGCTCTTTTCCGGTTCGCTTTATCTGATCGCGGTCTCTGGCATCAGTCTGCTTGGACTCGTCACCCCCGTGGGTGGCAGTGCCTTTATTGCCGGCTGGTTATTACTGTTTACCGCAACCAGCGCCGAAGATTAATGGACACTAAAGCCGACTCTAGAGCAGATTTTAGGCCCGAGTATCGCAAGAAGTCGATTCGCAGCTACGTCGTGCGTGCCGGCCGTATGACCGAAGGTCAGCGCAACGCGTTTGATACCAGTTGGCCCTTTTATGGCTTAAAGCTCGATGATGGTTTAATTGATGCCGTGGCTATTTTTGGTCGCCACGCACCTCTGGTAGTCGAGATAGGCTTCGGTATGGGCGACTCTCTACTGGAGATGGCGGCCGCTGCACCTGAGCAAGACTTTATTGGTATCGAAGTGCATCCGCCTGGTGTTGGCCGTTTGATTTCCAGTGCCGCAGAACAGCAGATTACCAATTTACGTGTCTATCTTGCCGATGCCACCGATGTGCTCAATGAATGTATACCGGCCGCCAGCCTTCACCGCTTGCAGCTTTACTTTCCCGATCCCTGGCACAAAAAGAAGCACAATAAGCGACGCATTGTGCAGCCTACTTTTATTCAGTTGATCCGCGACAAGCTCGAGCCGAATGGCATTCTGCATATGGCCACCGATTGGCAGCACTATGCTGAGCAGATGCTCGAAGTGATGGAAGAGGCGCCGGGCTATAGAAATTGCGTCGGCGAGCAGCAGTATTCGCCGCGACCAGACTACCGGCCACTGACCAAGTTCGAAAAGCGCGGCGAACGGCTCGGTCACGGTGTTTGGGACCTGCTTTACAGCAAATTAGGATGACATCACTTGTCGGCTAAGTGCAATGTTGAGTCGGCTAACGAGATTAATAAGTTAGTCGATACGTTACCGGAAATACCTTAAACTTGTGCCGCAACATTAATTCAGATCGGTCTTTTAGATCAAATCTATAGACCGAACCCATTGTTAAGGAAATTAAAATGAAGATCGTAAAAATGCTACCCATCGCTGTGCTGTTTGTCCTTGCTGCGTGCGAGTCTCAGTCTTCGGGATCATCGGCGGAGGCGGCAGCCGACGTCAGTCTGGAGAGCCATAGCCAGCGCATCAGTTATCTGCTGGGTCTGGACAATGGTAAAAATATTCGCGGTATTGGTCTGGAGATCGACGCTGAGGCGTTTAATAGCGGCTTTGTCGACGGTCTGGATGACAAATCGCCAGCGTTGAGCGAAGAGATGATTGCCGAAACGATTCAACGTTTCGAAACTGAGATGACGGCCAAGCGCGACGAGATGCAACAGGCCGATCAACAGGCGATGGCGATGCAGTCTGAGGGCAACCTTAAAGAAGGTGTCGAGTTTCTCGCCGCCAATGGTGCCGCAGAAGGTGTGATGACGACCGAAAGCGGTTTACAGTATAAAGTGATCACTGCTGGCACGGGTGCTACCCCTACCGCCGACAGTGTTGTCGAGGTTCATTATGCGGGTCGCTTGCTGGACGGCACGGAATTTGACAGTTCAATCAAGCGCGGTGTGCCGGCGCAATTTGGCGTCACTCAGGTGATTGCCGGCTGGACAGAGGCGCTGCAGTTGATGTCAGAGGGCGCTAAGTGGGAGCTGTATATTCCAGCCGATCTGGCCTACGGCCCTGGCGGAACGGGTCCAATAGGACCAAATCAAACACTGATTTTTGAAGTGGAATTGTTGAATGCTAATGTCGGTTCTGAAGGTTAGACGCGTTGATTAAGACCTGCAGGTGCTAGTTGATCGCGGCTAGCAGCGCAGCCAATAAAAAGCCCCGAACCATCGGGGCTTTTTACTGTTTAGCAGGGGCTCACTAAGGTGTGAGATCTTGCGTGATGACTAAGCTGGTGCCGAACTGCTATCTAGTCGCTGCGCATTGTCCTGTAGCTGTTCAAGGTGCGCATTGTGCAGCACTTCAATCATTTTATCTTCCGACTCAAAGCGTTGTTCAAGTGCCTCACCAACAACTGAGAGATCTCTCGCTAGGCTATCGAGATCGTCAGTGGCCAAATACTTGTCATTAAAATCCAACACCGCTTCGGTAGAAGGTTGAATCCTGTCCATCAGGTCAACGCCGGTTTTAAGTCCTTCCTTGTCACTGAACGCTTTGGCTTCTTTAACCAGCTCCTCGTACACTTCGAAATGCCCGACCGATACGTAGTCAACCATGACCTCGCAAAATCGTTGCAGCTTATCTCCATGGCCGCGGTTAGCGCTGTCGAAGTCATGAATCTCAATCAGATCACAGTATTTCACCAGCAACTCACGGCGCTCTTCCAGCCAGCGATCGACGATGTCGCTGACACCGCCCCAGTGTTGTTCTAATATTTGCAGATCTTTTAACATGCCTTGGTAACCTCATCACTCCCTAATGGATTAATAGTGTACTTTGTTTTGTATCCAACAATAAATACTTAGCGGATAAAAAGACCAATCGATGCAGGTAGAAAAAGTGATGTCCAGATTCCGTTTATGCCCATACCCAATGTTGCGAAGGCTCCACAGCGCGGACTGGTCTCAAATGCTTTGGCGGTACCAATAGCATGGGCGGTTACGCCGAGAATGACACCCTGCCAACGGTCATCATCGATATTGGTCATACGAAAAAGACTTCTTGCCACCACAATGCCAATCAGTCCGGTAACCATTGTAGCGACGGCGAGCAAGCTGGCGAGGCCACCAATCTGCTGTGTCAGACCGATGGCGATTGGTGAGGTCACCGACTTTGCGGCGAGTGATAGCAGGATAGTATCGCTAAGCCCGAATAATTTAATCAACAACAGATTGATAAAGGTCGCGAACAGACCGCCGAGTAGCAGTGCAGCAGTGAGGGGCTTAAACAGCTTGGGTAGTTGGCGTAGTTGATGTGAGAGGGGCACAGCCAGTGCTACTGTCGCTGGGCCCAACAACCAGTTTAAGACACCGTTGCCCTGATAATAGGTACTGAAGTCGAGCTCGATTAATCTCATCGCCAGATAAATAAGCGGCGTCGCAATCAGCAGTGGGTGCAAGAGAGAACGTTGACCACAGCGTTGATAGAACCAAAAGCAAACGGCAAATCCACTTATCGTCAGCATTAATGGCCACGACGTACCACTGATAAGCTGCCACTGTTGCACTGCCATCTCAATCATCAGCGGCGTTCACAGACTTGATGATGATCGCCATAAACCACTGGGCAAGTACCGTCGCTATGGCTAAAACGGCTAAAATCGTTGGCATGTCATTGGAAATAGTCGGCCCTAGAAAAAATGCCCCAGTCGTTATGGGTACAAATAATAGAGCGATATAACGGATAAGCTGACTACTGGCGGTTTCTAGCCAGGGTAAAAGTGATTTATTCACACTTAGCAGGATAAGTAAAAAAATCATCCCCAGTAATGCGCCGGGAATCGGCAGCTTGAATACTCTTACGCCGAGCTCTCCTAGCCATTGGAAAAGGACGAGAATCAGCAGGCCGATGGCGAGTTTTTTCACTTGCGCAGCAGTTGAAAAAGGGCAGCGCCAGCCAGGCCGATAAAGCTCAGCAATACCCATCCTGGCATGCTGATTCCAAGTAGTTGCCACTGTACTTCGGCACAGTTGCCGTCGCCACGGAGCAGCATGCTCACTGCCTCGGAGGCCGAGAAGGCGTCGAAGAGGTAGTCGACCGGAGGCCCGCAGGCGGGGACTTTGTCTTCTGGCAAGTTCTGCAACCACAGCTGTTTAACGGAGAAAAAGCCGCCGCCAATAGCCGCCAGAGCCGCCAGAGCTGCATAGATTTTCTGCCCTGTCGGCGCTGGATTGTGTACGCCAGAGAGCAAAAAAATCACCCCCACAGTAATAACAAACACGCGTTGGGTAATGCACAGATAGCAGGGTTCGAGTTTAAGGTGATGCTGAAAATAGAGGATTGCAATGGCCATTAAACCGGCGCAGGCGGCCGCCATGGCAAGGCTGATGGTTCGGTTGTTGGGCAGGTTCACTCTTCGCTCCTTGGACTAGCTGTTTTGTGGCCGATTGTTTATTGGTAATAGCTGGCGAGGAAGTCGTCGAATGACAGCGAGTCGGCCGCTTCAATTTCTTGCTGTTTACGCGTTGACTCCTCCGCCAGGCGACGGTATTCATCGGCGATCTGCGTCTCCAGTACCTTGCCGCGGAAATGCTCACGATGCTCCTGCGCTTTGCGCATGGCCAAGCGATAGTAAGTCTCGTTATTTTGCTTCATTTCGTCTAGCAATATTGCTGCGGGGGTCAGGCTACTGTCCTTAAGACGGTCGCTCATGGCGGCAACGGTGGCGCTGTACTCTTCGGTGCCATTGGCATTATCCAGTGATGTGGCGACGGGCTGCATCTGCGAAATTAGCGATAACCCCCACTCGACCAAGTTCCGCTGTTTGTCGCCATCGACCAGCTCCATTTCAGGATCGCGGCCCTGAGCGACAGTGCGGCGCTGATTCTCAGTAATTTGCTGGTATTCAGCGTTGTTAGTTTGCGGGCTCTCTTTGAGCAGGCAGAATAATAAGAAGGTATCCAGAAACTGAATCGTCTGCTTGTCAATGCCACAGGGCGCCAGTGGATTGACGTCAATGCAGCGCACCTCGATATACTCGACACCATTTTTTTGCAGGGCCTCGAGGGGCGTTTCACCCTCATTAGCGGTTCGCTTCGGTCGTATTGGACTGTAAAACTCATTTTCGATTTGCAGCAAATTGGTTGTCAACTGCTGATAGTTGCCTTGCTCGTCTTTCAGGCCGATCTCTTCATAGGGCTGATAAGGTGTTTCCAGCGCCCCCGTGAGCGTTTTGCTGTACTGACCGATATCGTTGTAACAGATTACCAGTGAACTCTGTGCGTCACTCTGGTATCCGAGGTTGCCCATGCGCAGCGAAGTGGCGTAAGGCAGATGAAGACTGTGACTGTCATCGCCAAAGGGGAGAAGATCATGGGGCCGCTCGCGAACAAAACTTTTACACACCGCCGGCGCGGCGCCAAACAGATACAACAGTAGCCAAAAATAGCGTCTAAAATTGCGGATCAGGGCAAAGTAGCCATCGGTTTTGAAATCTTTTAACGATTGTTGATTTCCTTCCAGCGCCTGCAGTTGTTGCCACAGTTCATCTGGTACCGAAAAATTGTAGTGAATTCCGGCAATGCACTGCATCACGCGACCGTAACGATGACCGAGGCCCAGCCGATAGACCGTTTTCATCTGTCCAATGTTCGAACTACCGTATTGACCCACCGGGATGCTGTTATCGTCGCCCAACTGACAGGGCATGCTGTTTACCCACAGCAGTTCATCACCAATATGTTGATAGGTGTAGTTATGGATCTCTTCAAGTTCCTTAAGCACCTGATCAATTGAGGTGGACGGTGCGGTAATAAATTCCAGCAGCGCTTCAGAATAGTCAGTTGTAATCGACGGATGTGTCAGCGCGCTACCCAGTGCTGCTGGGTGAGGCGTTTTAGCCAGATGGCCACTGGCCTCGACTCGAAGGCTCTCTTTTTCTATTCCGCGAGCAATATTTTTCAGCAGAGAGGCGTTGTTGGCGCCCTCAAGCGCTGCAAGGCGATTTTCAAATGACAAGCATCAGCTCCTAGCTAGGCCGCGTTGTATTGGTCGTTATTGGCGGGGGCGTTTGATTGGATCGCTGCAGTGTCTAAAAGAAGCGTCGGCCGGCCTTTCTTATCAGCGTCACACTCAACAATCTGGGCCCGTAAATGGATGTTTTTTGCGTTTAATTCAATCAGTTGATTGAGCGCAATATCGCGGTGAGGAGCGTTAAAAAGTAGCTTAGCATCTGCGCCATCAACCCACTCGAGGTCTTTGCTGAGTATGCTTCCATCATGACTTTTTATTATGTAGATTTTCATGCCAAATCCGTGACAGTGTGAATGATTTGCGGCACAGTGTAACGTATGTCGGTAACGGATCAAAAGGGAAAACCATGAATAAAACAGCACTTGTTCCCGTCGCTGAGGGAAGTGAAGAAATTGAACTAGTCACCATTATTGATGTGCTCCGCAGAGCGGGCGTAGCGGTCACCGTTGCGAGTGCCAACGGCGATGGAACGTTGCAGATCTCGGCATCATGGGGCACCAAAATGGTCGCAGACACAACCCTAGAGGACTGCGTTGGCAACCATTATGATCTGATTGCGTTACCCGGTGGACTGCCCGGTTCAGAGCATCTCGCGGAACACCCTTTACTCGACACAATGCTCCGTGATCAGGCTGCACAGGGCAAACTGTTCGCGGCTATTTGTGCAGCTCCCGCGCTGGTGCTGGCTTCGAAAGGATTACTCTTGGATAAGACCGCGACTTGTCACCCTAACTTTCAGCAGTCGCTTCAGGCCAACGTCGTCGATGGTGCTGCTCGGGTGGTGGTTGATGGCAATTGCATCACCAGCCAGGGGCCGGCCACTGCACTGGACTTTGCTCTTGAGTTGGTCGAGCAGCTGTGCGGTGTTGTTAAGCGCGAAGAGGTGGCTGCACCGATGGTGCTCACCACCACCCCTACCGCCTATTATTAAGTCGCGTGCAACTTCCGCACTGAACGATCCAGTGTGCGTCAGGCACCGCCTTCCGCACTAGCATCACCAGCTGGTTGCAGCGTGTTACCCGCCCAGCGCGCTTTTAAATTTGCCCCGGAGAGATAGAGGCAGGGCACAAAGACCAGAGTCACCACCGTTGCAAACAGAACGCCAAATGCCAGTGAGGCGATCATTGGAATGAGGAAACGTGCTTGCACACTGGTTTCCATCAGTATCGGCGCGAGACCTATAAAGGTGGTCAGTGAGGTGAGAATGATCGGCCTAAACCGCTCTTGGCCGGCTCGTATCAGCGAGTCTTTAACGGCAATGCCCTCTGCACGCAGTTGATTAATCCGGTCTATCAGCACGAGATTGTCATTCACGACCACACCGGACGCGGCAAGTATGCCGAGGAATGACAGCACGCTAAAGCTCAGGCCCATAATAAAGTGGCCGAACACGGCGCCCATAATGCCGAAAGGAACTGCTGACAGCACCCCCAATGGCTTGAGGTAGGATTTGAATTCCACCGCCATCAGAATGTAGATCATCCCCAGCGCCAGGAAAAAGAGTTTTGTTGCCGTGGCAAAGAATTCATCTTGCTCGGCGAGCTGTTCATCTTTATTCAAGTAGACTTCAGGGTAGAGACGTTGCAGCTCTGGCCCGATTTCGCCAAACAGGATCTTAGCCATTTCATCGACAGTCAATTTTCCTGCTGTCGCCTTGGCAGACACCTTGACGCTGCGTTGACGATCTTGTCGATTAATCCGCGTGTAACCGGGCACATATGAGGCTTCTGCCAGCGAGTAGAACGGTACCTCGGCACCGCTGGGGGTGCGAATACGCATGGTATCCAGGGTGTCGACCTGAGCGCGATCCTCTTTTGGATAGCGCACCATCACCCGAACATCGTCGCGGCCGCGCGGCACTCGCTGAGCTTCGGCACCATAAAACCCCTGACGCACCTGGCGTGCAACATCGGATAAGCCGATGCCAAAATTATTCGCATAGGGGCGCAGGTTAATATCAATATCAGAGCGCCCGGAGTGGACGTCATCACGGATATTTCGCGCACCGGGAATATCACGCATACGCTCCTTGAGGAACAGCGCAGCCGCCGTCAGTTGATCAAGGTTGTTTGACGTCAATACAGCTGTAATGCGAGCTCCGCCATCGCGACCTGCAGCTGATGCGTCGACACTAAAGGTCTTGGCCTCGGGGATGTCTCCAATCAGGCTCTGCCAGCGCTCGCCGACCAGATTGGGATTGATCTCCCCGCTCATGTCGGGTTGCAACTCCAGCAGCAAGCGAATGGTATCGCCGTACATAAATGACAGCTGATTAGCGACCAGATTATCGGTGTCTATCTGCTCTTTTATGATTGGATCGTTTGCCAACAGTTTTACCGCGCGCTCGGCTCTCTGTGTGATGTCAACCTTGCCTTCCACCGCGTAGCCATCTGGCATAACAATGCGCATGGAGATGAAATCAGATGGTACGTCGGGCATAAAGCGTTGCTGAATGTAGCCAGCGCTGACTAACGTGATAGACAGTACAAATGCCAGGCAAAACCCAATAAGGGTCAGCGCCCGCCAGTTGAGAGCGCGCTCTAAGAATGGTACGTAGATATTATCGGCAAAAGAAACCAGACCGTCGGCAAAGCCTTGGCGAACTTTTCGAACGGCAATGCCCAACTTGGTGGTTGGCGGTTTTTCAGGCTGCATTTTTGCCAAGTGAGAGGGCAGTATCCAGAATGACTCAATCAGTGAGAATGTCAGTGCAACCATTGTCACGGTCGGAATCGCCCAGAGGAATTTGGGCCATATTCCGGGTAAAAACAGCATTGGTAGAAACACAATCATGGTGCTGACAACCGCCAGCAGAACAGGCTTGGAAACCGATTGAGTTCCCAGCCGAGCGGCTGTTTCGCCATCATAGCCAAGCTGTTGATGGCGATAAATACTCTCACCGACAATAATCGCGTCGTCGACAATAATGCCGAGAATCAGCAAAAATGCGAACATCGACATCATGTTGAGTGTCAGGCCAATACTGGGCAAGATCCACAGCGCCCCCATATAGGCGATGGCGATACCTAGAGCTACCCAAAAAGCCAGCTGTGGGCGCAAAAAAAGCATTAGCACTACAAACACCAGGATCAGACCGCCAAAGGCATTTTTAGACAACAGTGCCAGACGGCCAGAAAACATATTGGAATAATCTTTCCAGGTCTCCATCTGCAAGCCCGGTGGCAAGAAGGTTGAGCCAGCATTGACATACGCTTTCACGGCGTCGGTGGTCGCTACGACATCTGGATTTTTGCCGACGCTAATACCGAGGAAAATGGCATTGCGACCATTAAAGCGAGTGCGCAGGTTACGTTCTTCGAAACCATCAATAACCGTTGCCACATCTTCGATTCTAATTTCGGTGCCGTCAGCACGGCTGGAAATGATGATATTGTTAAAATCTTCCTCAAAGTAGGCCTGACCACGGGTTTGAATCTGAATGTCGCCGCTGTCAGCACGGATCGTTCCGGCGGGTAGGTTAAGCGAAGACTGGCGAACGGCACTGACCACATTGTCGAATGAAATTCCGTAGCGACGCATATCGATTTCAGACAGCTCAATATCGATCTGTGGTTCACGCACGCCCCACAGTTCAACAAAATCAACATTGGGCAGCGCAGCCAAATCATTGCGGATGCGTTGGCCATATTCCCTTAGTACCGCTTCACCGGCATCGCCAAACAGAGCAACGCGGATCACTTCCTCACGCGCTATCTCCTCACGGACAATGGGGCGTTCTGCATCGCTGGGGAAGGTGATAATGGAATCGACCCGTGCCTTGATGTCATTGAGCATCTTGGTCATGTCGTAGCCATCTTCGACCTCGACGGTAACCAATCCACGGCTCTGACGCGCTTGACCGCGAATATGCTTGATACCTTCGAGGGTGTAGATCGCCTCTTCAATGCGCACAACAATTTGCTCTTCAACCTCGCGCGGCCCGGCGCCGGGATAGGGCATGCTGACGGTGATAAAGTTAACTGGTGTCGAGGGAAAGACTTCTTTACCCATTCCCATGGCACCAATAATGCCGGAGGCAAGAATGAGTAGCATCAATAAGTTTGCAGCAATCGGATTGCGCACGAACCAGGCAATCGAGGCATTCATAGCAGATCACCGTCCTTGGCTTGGCGGGTATCCGCGGTTGCGGTCGCCGAGGTATCTACGCGCATGCCGGGGACGGGCAACGCGATTCGTGTCCCGACAATACGCGTTCCTGGTTTGAGCGTGTTGGTGACCAAAGAGTCGCCATCGGACTGCACAACCGAGACAGTCAGAAAACTGATTTCATCATTATCATTCAGCACTAACACTTCATTGCCGCGATAGAGAATATTTTTGGGAAGCTCTACTGCATTGGCCATCTGTCGGCCTGAAATCTCCGCCTCAACAAAAAGCCCAATACTTAGCGGCGGCCGATCGCTGCCTGGATCTTCTTTAAACGGATTTTGCACTTCGGCCACGGCGTAAGTCATGCGGCTCTGAATATCGATAGAGGCGTCGGTGCGAACGATTTTTCCCTGCCAGGTATAATCTTTGCCGCCAACACGGCTGCGCAGAGTCACGCTGGGGTAGTTGATGGTATCGGCATTTTCGAAGGTGACCGGCAGATCAATCAGTGATGCCTGACGATCCGTCAGTGGCAGACGCACTTCGACCACATCAGTGCTATAAATTTTCGCGATCCGCGTTCCCGGCGTAATGTACTGCCCAAGATCGACAAAAGTCTGTCTGATGCGCCCCTGGAATGGCGTCGTTATTGAGGTTCTATTGAGGTCGAGATTAGCTTTAGCGAGATCGGCGCGGGCCGACTCAAGGGCGGCTTCTGCTGCCGCCAGTTGCGGTTGACGTAAAAACAGCGCATTGGCGGTGCTGTCGCCGAGATCGCGCCACTCGCGCTTGGCTTGACGTGAGCGGCCTTTTTCGATGGCTACTTGCTCTTCTGCTTTGGCAACCTGAGCTTTGGCGCGGACAACCGAAAACTGATAGTCGTCGGGTTCTAGCTGGATTAGCTTGTCACTCGCACGAAAGAAACTACCATTGGCGTAGCTCTCGGCTACGCCAATGACTTTGCCCGAGACCTGAGAAACCAGATCGATTTCTCGCTTTGGTGCCACTGTACCCTGCGACACAATGGTGGGGCTTAGCGCCTTCGGTGCAGCATCGATAACCTCAACCATTAACAGTGGTGGCGGCTCACGTTTTGCTCTCTCGGGCTTCGGCTTCAGCGTTGCGACCCCGACAATAAACAAAATACCGGCGACAAGCACGGTAAAGGTTACTTTTCCTTTGCGGTTAGACAGTGGCATGTACAACCCTTTTTAATGATGAAAATGGATCTCACCGCTATTTTTTGAGCGCGGCAAACCCGGTGCGATCAGTGTCAGGCTGAGCGTTCCAGCCGGACCTTTGAGTCGATTACCTGTATAGACGCTCATCAACGTGAATCAGACGTATTAGTTGACGATTGCGATTCATTTGCCCGCAATTCTTTATTGCAACATTATACGCATGCAGAGCTGAGCTGGATGTTGAGGTGGCGGTTTCTGCTGAGCGCCAGCGAGCAAGGTTAGCTGCTGTACTCGTCGCGATCGGAGACCTCATAGAAGACGGTCTCATCGAGCAATCCCTCACTTTTCGCCACCACCGTTGTGACCATGCCATCACCGGTAATATTGACCACGGTGCGCATCATATCCAACAGGCGATCAACGCCGATAATCAGCCCAATGCCCTCTACCGGCAGGCCCACCTGTTGCAGCACCATCGACAGCATAATCAGCCCCACGCCGGGCACGCCAGCGGTACCTATCGAGGCCAGGGTGGCCGTGGCAATGACCGCCAGATATTCACTCATGCCAAGATCCAAACCGTAGGCCTGAGCAATGAATACGGTGGCAACACCCTGCATAATGGCGGTGCCATCCATATTGATGGTCGCGCCCAGTGGCACCGTAAATGAGGCGATCGAGTTGTCAACACCAACGCGTTTTTCCATTACATTCATGGTCACCGGCATGGTCGCATTGCTCGAGGAAGTACTAAAAGCAAACAACATTGCCGGGCGCATATTTTTTAATAAAACCAGGGGATTTAGGCGTGTTAGCAGGCTGAAAATACTGGTGTAGACCGCCCCTGCATGGATCACCAACACCAGCGTTACCGTCATAAAATAGAGCGCCAAATTGCGTATCGCCGAGAAACCTTCCTCGGTAAACAGCTTTGCCAGTAGACAGAAAACACCATAGGGCGCCAGGTGCATCAGGATCGTGACCATGCGCATAATCACATCATTAAAGCTCTGGAAGCCTGCCAGGGTCGATTTGCCAGCATTGCCAGCCTGCGTTATTGCTACGCCCACCAGAATCGAAAAGACAATAATCTGCAACATATTGCCGTCTGACATAGCTTTAATTGGGTTTGTCGGGAAAATGCCAATCAATACGTCTTTGAAAGACGGTGGTGTGGGGGCGCTATAGGTCGCCACGGCGGTGGTATCGATACCGACGCCGGGATTAATAATATTCGCCAGGGTCAGGGCGATGGTAATCGCTACCGCTGTGGTAAACAGGTAGAGACTCAGGGTTTTAAATGCGATGCGCCCCATTTTGATATTTTCGCCCATGGCTGCCGAGCCACAGACCAGCGAGACAAACACCAGCGGTACCACTAAGAGTTTCAGCGAGGCGATAAAAATACGTCCGACGACATCAAAAATATATTCCACTACCCAGGCCGTTAAGGGCCCTGAATCACTGCCGTCGTTGATCAGGTTGAGAATGAGGCCGACGATAACGCCGAGTACCATGCCGAGAATTATTTTTGATGAGAGTTTCATTATTGGGTTCCTAATTAAACGATGTGCCAGTTTAACAATTTAGCGCCGGTCTATTCGCGGTTATTGGTTATCCAGATTAAAAAGCGTACCTTGAATTCCGGTACCCGCCAAATCAAGAGCATTAAAAAAGCGATGTTGGCACCCGACATCAGGGCAAAGTATTGTGGAATCGTTAGCTGCATAACGCTCAAGCAGACAATGCCCACTAATGCACCGGTCACCATAAATACCGCATTGAAGACATTGTTTGCCGCGATGACCCGTGCTCGTTTATTGCTGGCCGAACGCGATTGCACCATGGCGTAGAGCGGGACAATAAAAATGCCACCAAACATGCCGATGGCGGCGAGATCGATAAAAATGCGAATACCACCGCTGAGGCCAAAAAATTCCAACGGCATAACGTCACTACTACCGACATTGGTCAGTTGATAGCTCTCCGATGCGAAGAAAAGATCGCCGCTAAACAGCGTCAGGCCTATTGCACCAAGCGGGATGAGACCGGGTTCGACCTGTTGGCCGGATACTTTGGCGCAGAGAATCGAGCCAATGGCAACGCCGATAATAAAGGCGCCTAAAAGCACCGAAATCAGCGTCGCGTGTCCCTGTAGTACGGTGACGGCGAAATTGGGTACCTGAGTTAAAATACTACCGCCGAACAGCCAAAACCAAGAGATGCCCATAATGCAGTAGAACACGGTCATATTTTCTCGAGCAAAGGCCATATTGCGCGCGGTTTCGGCGATTGGATTGAGACTGATACGAATATCGCCTTTGTCCGCCGGCGCATCGGGAATGAAACAGCTGGCCCGCCAGCCGACCAGCGCGACTGTAATTGCCAGCCCCCCGACCAACAATGCACCGCCCTCATAGCTTACCAGCCACGCGCCTATGAGCGTGCCGACCAGAATTGAAACAAAGGTACCCATTCCCACCTGTGCATTGCCGGCCATTAACTCTGCAGCGGCTAGGTGTTGCGGAATAATTGAATACTTGATCGGACCAAAAAAGGCAGACTGCACACCGAGTAAAAATAAAACGCTTAACATCATCGCGATATTACTGCTGTAAAGTGCATAGCAGCCCACCAGCATGATAATGATTTCGGCAAATTTAACCCGCCGGATCAGCCAGGCTTTATCATATTTATCAGCTAGCTGGCCGGCAGTGGTAGAAAAAAGGAAGTAAGGCAGTATGAACAGACCCGCGGCCAGATTGGTGAGAAAATTAGTATTGCTCGCAGAGGCAGATGCGCTGCTGACGACAATCACCAGCAAGGCATTTTTAAATAGATTGTCGTTCAGTGCACCCAGAAATTGGGCGATAAAAAATGGCAAAAAGCGCCGTTGGCTGAAGAGATAGAACTGGCCCTGTTGTTTATTCACAGTTGTGCCCTATTCGTTATTAATATGTCGCGGGATTTCAATCTCAGCCCAGCATACTACATTAACCGTCGCGAGAAAGGTGGGCTAGTGCAGCGGCATTTTGCTCCCAATTTTGGCCATCAAAAATATCCACCTCAATAGACTCAACATGGCTGCGATCGAGGCAGCGCAGATTGACGCTAAAACCATCTGGATTAGAGCGCGGTGTATAAAATGCTTTGATACCGCAGTGTTTACAAAAGGTATGCTGTGCTGCGCCGGTATTGAAGGTATAAGTCGTTATTGCCTCCTCGCCGCAGAGCAAACGAAATTTGGACGCTGGAACAATCATCTGGTCACCGCCGCTGCGATAACAGATCGAACAGTTACAGGCATGCGCATGTAAATGGCTTGGCGCATCGATCTCAAATTGCACTGCACCGCAATGACAGGAACCTTTGTGGATTTTGAACTCTGACATTAAGACAACCCTCTGAACCAAAGTGATTGTGCAAGATTATAGTAATTGTTGTCGCTAAATAGTGCTTTTTTTGGCGGCATCATCGTCACGGTGTTTATGATCTCGCTCTATAATAAAAGCCTATGAGAATGCTGCACCCGGCAGAGTCAATGGATGCAGGCGAATAAAAATAAAAACAAAAATTTCACCTGCAATATGGTACCCTAGACGAGGTTTGTAGTACCAAAAGACCGCTTTCAATAAAATTTTAAATGATACTCTTACATCTATCTCGGGGGAGATTTATGAAAACCACTTCTATTTGGAAATTAACCTCAATGGCTGCGGCCATTATTGCGAGCACTGCTGTGTTCCCAACCGTTGCGTTTGCACAAGACGCTATGGTTGAAGAAATTGTTACCACCGGTAGTCGCGCCAAAGCACGTTCAGCGACTGACACTGTCGCTGCAGTCGATGTAATCAGCAGTGCCGAACTGACCAATCAGGGTGATATGGACGTAGCTAATTTGCTGCGTAACTCTGTTCCTTCTTTTTCAGTCAATGATCAGCCTATTAGTGACGCGGCGACTTTGGTTCGTCCATTCCAGCTTCGTGGCATGGCGCCAGATCACTCTTTGATCTTGGTAAATAACAAGCGTCGTCACAGAGCAAGCGTTATCGTTTGGTCTGCTGGTGGTATCTCAGACGGTTCTCACGGTGCTGATGTTTCAACTATTCCCGGTATGGCACTGAAAAGCGTAGAAGTGTTACGTGACGGTGCAGCAGCACTTTATGGTTCTGATGCGCTTGCCGGTGTTATCAACTTTAAACTTAAAGATGCAAGTGAAGGCGGTAGCGCTGAAATCCGCATGGGTGAGTACAGCGAAGGCGATGGCCAAATGGCTTACTTCGCCGGTAACATGGGTATGGAGCTGGGCGCCAACGGTTTTGCCAATGTCACACTGGAGTACGGTTCATCTGATGAAACTGTTCGTTCAGTTCAGCGTGATGATGCGGCAGCGCTAATCGCAGCCGGTTACCCCGTTGCAGATCCTGCGCAGAAGTGGGGTCGTCCGTTTGTTGATAACGATCTTAAATTGTTCGTCAATTTTGGCACTCAGCTGACTGACAAGGTTGAGCTGTATGGTTATGCCAACTACGCGAGTAAAGATGTCGATGGTGGATTCTACTTCCGTAATCCTACTAATCGCGGTGGCGTTTATGCCAGTGACGGCAACTTGCTGGTCGCTGATACAACTGGTGATATGTCAGGTAACTGCGATCAGTATGCTGTAGATGCTTCGGATCCAACCAGTGCAGCGCTTGCTGCAGCAATTACTGGCCTCAAAGCTGATAATAATTGCTTTAACTTTAACGAAACCATTCCCGGCGGCTTTACTCCTCGCTTTGGTGGCACTGTTACTGACATCACCTTTATGATGGGTTTAAAAGGTGAGTTGGATAACGGTTTGACTTGGGATGTGAGTGCGTATCGTGGTGAAAACGAAGGCGACTTCTACATTAACAATACAGTTAATGCGAGCCTTGGTGAGAACACTCCACGCAACTTCGATCCAGGTCTGTACCGTCAGACTGACGTGAACTTTAACGCTGACTTTACTTACGCGTTGAGTGAAACAGTCAATATCGCTTTTGGTGCTGAGCATCGTACTGAAGAGTTTACTATTGGCGCTGGTCAAGAAGAATCCTACATTGACGGCGGCCTTGGTGTTCAAGGTTTTAGCACGTCAACTAATGGTTTCCCAGGCTTCTCTCCTGATATCGCGGGTGACTTTGATCGTTCGAACGATGCTATCTATATAGATGGAGAGTGGGATGCGAGTGAAGATCTTCTGTTAGCTGCTGCAGTTCGCTTTGAAGACTTTGATGGCTTTGGTAGCACGACCAATTATAAGTTGGGTGCTAATTACAAGCTGGATGACAATTTCGGTATTCGCGCTACATTGAGCACCGGTTTTAAAGCACCTACTGCAGGTCAGTTGAACGCGTCTAATATCTCTACGCTGATCGACACTGCCACAAACCAGTTAGTGAACAAAGGTGTTATTCCAGCGAGCAACCCTGTTGCGGCATTTGCCGGTGCGGAAGCGCTGCAGCCAGAAGAGTCTGAGAACTACACTGTCGGCTTTTATGGCAGCGTTGGTGAGATTGATATCACCTTCGATTACTTCAACATTGATGTGACTGATCGTCTGACTCTTTCGAAAGATTTCAGTTTGTCAGAAGCTGATATCGCTACGCTGACAGCGTCTGGTGTTTCGGGTGCCGATGATATCGCTGTTTTCCGTTTCTTCACCAATGACTTCGAGACAAAGACCAGTGGTATTGATCTGGTAATGTCGACAAGCACTGATTGGATGGGCGGCACGACTGCGTGGAATTTGGCCTATAACCACACTACAACTGAGATCACTTCTCGCGGCGAATATATCGATGATGACCGTGAGCGTTCGATCGAAGAGATGTCACCTGACACACGTTATAACGTGTCTGCCAACCATATGATGGACGGCTGGCGCGCTCTTGCCCGTGTCTCTTACTACGGTGACTGGTTCGATTCAAACCAAGGTATGGTCTATGACGGCGAGTACGTTGTTGATGTTGAAGTGTCTTACGATCTTAATGAGAGTTCTGCGCTTATGATCGGTGGCAACAATATCTTTGACGAAGCGGGTTCCACAAAGCATAACGGTGCCGCTGGCGCTGGTAATATCTACAGTGAATTTGCCCCAATGGGATTCAGTGGTGCGTTCTGGTATGCCAAGTACAGCTACAACTTCTAAGAAGCTCGTAATGAGTTGATCAGAAGAAAAGCAGTAAAAAGTACGTTAAGAAGGGGTGCCAATTGGCACCCCTTTTTTATATTTAAAAAATAAAAAACATTAGCTCAAATCAAAACCAAGAACAGTGGTACTGCGATTGCCGACAACACGGCGATCCAAATCGACAAAAGTGCTTAACTCTTTAAAGCCAGCCTTTCTCATCATGCCCGCCGATGCGACATTTTCTGTATGACGATCTAGCAACAGCATCTTGGCGCCTAAGTCGGGAGCGCGCTGAATCACCTGCGATAGCAGACTACTGCCAATTCCGCGGCTGTTGTAATCTTTATGCACCACCACCTCGGCAATATAAACCGTCGACTGTGCATGGGAAAATTCAAGATAGTTTTCGGGTAGTGCGCGTGGATGATAAAAAATGGCTAAACCAATCATCTGCTCTTGAACAGAAGCAACTAATGCAGAAGCCTTTCCCGCGGCGATTAACGCGAACTCACTGTCGACGCCATCCAGCGGCAAATGATTCCATGGATTGATGCCGTGTTGAAAAAGAAAGGCTTTCAGTTTATCCAGTTCGGTAAGCTTTGCGAGTTGATATTTTATCATGGGCTTTATTATAGCTGCTCTCCAAAACGCGATGCTGACTACTCTGTCATTGCGCTTTCATGTGGCGCGCATGGGTAACGTTGAAAGCAGGTTTTTTATCGATAGAGATCGACGCTTTTGCGTACCTTAATCATTCGTTATTGAGTTGCGAATGTCGGTAAAAAACTCTGTCATGGCAGATTATTAATTGCTGTCACCAAGGCTTCGGCAACCGCTGCTGACGAGCCCGGATTTTGTCCGGTTATAAGTAAACCATCCACTACCGCCAGGGGATTCCAGTCCTCAACCTTCTGATATAAGCCACCCATTGCGATCAGCTCATCTTCGAGCAAATAGGGCACCACATCCGTTAGCTCCACCGCAGCTTCTTCGCTGTTACTAAAGCCCGTGACTCTTTTGCCCATTACTAACGGATTACCCTTTTTATCCCTCGCCTTTAACAACACTGCAGGTGCATGGCAAACTGACGCTACGGGCTTACCGGCAGCAATAAAGCTTTCGATCAGGGCAATGGACTCTCTATCATTGTGTAAGTCCCATAGTGGGCCATGTCCGCCGGGATAAAATACGGCATCGAATTTTTTCATTTCAACTTCTGATAATTTGACCGTCTTTGCCAGTTCATCTTGCGCCGCTTGGTCGTCCTCAAATCGGCGTGTATCATCAGTTAGAAAATCAGGCTCATGGCTCTTTGGATCAAGCGGCGGTTGACCGCCAAGTGGCGAGGCAAGCGTAACTGACACGCCCGCATCTTTTAAGTAGTAATAGGGGCTGGCAAACTCTTCCAACCAAAAGCCGGTTTTATTACCCGTATCACCTAATTGGTCGTGTGAGGTTAAAACAATTAGTACGTTCATCGGTTAGATCCTTTTGGGAGATTTTTTTATTTTGAGAGTTTAAGAGTTTAAAAATTTGCCAGAGCCTACAGGACCCTATTAAACATAACGCTTAACAGCGGAGCAATAGCCGTTAAGACATACTGTCTATGCGGTTCTTTCCTGAACACATTCATACGAGCCCATTTCAAATTCACGACAAATCAAAGGCCGGTATTCATAAATCGAACACATAAAGGTGTCGCGATCTACCGCTGAGCACCAACCGTCATCTAGACGCAGCATCGTCTCTGCGCCCCATTTGTCCACTGAAATATGTTTATCTGGCACGCCTGTATCGGTGAGAATCATCACCTCTAAGCGACAACAGCGAGCCTGACAAGTAGAACAGCTGATATCAGCTTCCGCTATATTTTTAATATTAATGGTCATATGGATAAGCAATTAGCAAGGTGAATATGTCGCCAAATCGAGGCCAGCTATTTTTTTCGATAACGCTTTTCCATGCCATCGAGAAAGTTGCGCAGCACTTGATCAAGACACTCTCGATAGTTTTTATGGTCGGGCCGACGAAAGAGGGCACTCAACTCATGCTTGCTCATAGTGAACTCATTTAGTTTGAGTATCTCAAGTAAATCATCCGCCTGTAAACTCAGCGCAATTTTCAACTTTCGCAGCACACTGTTATTGCTCAGAAAATGCTCCGGCTCAGGTGTGCCTTTTTCGCTTGGGCCTCGATTTTTTATAATCAGGCCATTGAGAAAGCTAGCGAGATTGACATCCTCACACAAAACAAACTCAGGCTCTCCTTCGCGCGCTAACCAAGTAGCCAGCTCAGGTTTATTTCCTTCATATCCGCCGAGCTTAAATAGAGATAGCATAAGCTGATCGCTAAAATCGAAAATGTAACGCACTCGGCGCAAGATATCATTATTATTGATAACTAGTCCTCCTGTGCCGGCGCGGCGCCACTAGCCTCAATGGCTTTTGCAGTAATTTCCACATAAATGGTCGTAATGTTTTTTTCAACAAGCTCATCGATACTTTTCGTTAGCGAAGACAGGTGCACGTCAATAGCAGTCTCTTCAGATTCCCCAAATTTGCAATCAAAGCCCCAATATTTGGCTTCAGCGGGTAGGGTCTTAACCCGTTCTTTCTTAAGGAATTTCCTGATCTCATGTTTTACCGAGTCTACGACCCGAGGTAGCTTGATTTTAGGGTGTTCTAACTTAAAGGTCTTTTTCATTGGGATCCT
>JAFMBY010000086.1 GCA_017858135.1 Porticoccaceae bacterium
GCGGTGATTACTGTGGCACCCTGATCCCGTGACCAGTCGAAGTCATCGGCCGCATAGCCTGTGGCTCTCAGACCAATCTGAAACATCTTGCTGGTGTCAATAAGCCCCTCTTCAATGGCACGTCGAAACACCGTGCCATGGGCAATTTTTTCGCCGAACATCTCATCGTTTATATCGGCATGGGCATCGATATGCACCAGCGCGACGGGACCCTTGGTTTTGGCGATGGCACGCAATACAGGCAAGGTGCAGGTATGGTCACCACCAACCGAAACCGGAATCGCGCCCGCGGCCATGACTTCATCGATAGCTGCCTCAATGGCAGCGACCGTTTTTAACAGGTTGTAAGGGTTAACCGCGACATCACCGATATCGGCAATCTGAAATGAATCAAAGGGAGCCGCTCGGGTGGCCATACCGTAGGGACGAATCAGTACCGACTCCGCGCGAATTTCGCGCGGCCCAAAACGTGCACCACTGCGATTGCTGGTCCCTATATCCACCGGCATGCCTATCAAGGCCACATCGAGTCCCGCGGCGCTGTTTTGCACCGGCAGCCTAAAAAAGCTTGCAGGTCCAGCGAACCGTGGCATCTGGTTGCCACTCATCGGTTGATTGTAAGTATTGTTCTCAGCATCGTTGAAGTCGGACATTACAGTATCTCAATCAGTCATCACATAGCATTATCACCACTTGATGCCGATTCAAGCATACACCAGATGGGGTAGACATCGAGACCTGAGCGGTCATGGGTAGATGTTTCACCCAGCAAGGTTTAACGTTAGTATTGCTTTGCAATAACAATAAAAAATAGCCCAAGGGGAATAACAGCATGGCCGATCTCATACTCTATACACTCGCTCTAACCTTGTTCCAAATTTGGCTGCTGCCAATGGCTTTCAATCTCAGCAATAGCGCTTATTTACTCTCCAATCGCGATGAAGATATTGAAACCTCTGTAACTTACAAACGGATCAAGCGAGCGGCCGCCAACCTGCAAGAGACACTGCCAATCTTCCTGACTCTGGCCCTGATGTCGATGATCATGGATATCGACAATACAGCGGCAGCGTCAGTCTGGTTGGGACTGCGCGTTGCCCATCTTGTGTGTTACGCCGCTGGCATCGCCATGCTGAGAAGCCTCAGCTGGGTCGCCTCAATTGTTGCGCTTATTTACATGGCTCTGGCGCTGCTCTAAATCACTTCACTGCAACACTAATCCGCATCAGGCTGTGATTGAAAGATCAGCCCGATGCGTTTGAGGAAACACTATGTCCAACAAATCTTATGTGCTTATTGCAAGCCTAATCCTTGCTGCCTGCAGCGGTTCAGATAATCCAACTGAGAGCATCGCGAGCGAGTCGAGCCCGTTGGCTGCTGTTCAGTCCGACGCCTGTGACAATTTTAATTCGGATGGCACCGCCCTATTTGGCGACCTCCACGTTCATACCAGTTACTCATTCGACGCAGCAGCCAATAGCCTCGGCACCACACCGACAGATGCTCATCGTTATGCTCGCGGCGAAGCGATCCCCTTTTTCCCGGTGGATCCACAGGGCATTCCTCTCGGTTCGGTAAAAATTGACCGACCATTGGATTTTCTCGCGGTCACCGATCACGGCGAGTTTCTTGGCGAGCGTGCACTGTGCCGCACAGAGGGTTCACCAACCTATGAAACAACCTTCTGTAACAATTACCGAGCCAATCAACGTCAGGGCATGATGATGCTTGCTTCGGTGATCACCACCGAAACCCCAGAGCGAATTACAGAACTCTGTGGTGCAGACGGCAGCCTTTGCAGAGACTATGCTGAGTCGCCCTGGCAAGATATTCAGTTGGCCGCTAACTCCGCTAATGCGCCCTGTGAGTTCACTAGCTTTGTCGCTTACGAGTACACAGGCACGCCAGGAACGTCCAACTATCATCGCAACGTTATCTTTCGCGACGGCAATGTTCCCTCTAAGCCGGTAAGTTATATTGATGCGCCGATTGACAGCAAGCTGTGGTCTGCCTTGGACGCCGTCTGCGATATTGAAGACGGTTGTGACTACCTGACCATTCCGCACAACTCGAATCTGGCGAATGGGCGCATGGCGCCCTATATGCAACTTGAAGATACCACTGAAGCCAAACGCGCCTATGCCAGCGCACGGCTAAAGCGCGAACCGATCATGGAGATTTTTCAGCACAAAGGAGGGTCGGAATGTATCAATGGACTGAGCTCTGTATTTGGCGCACCGGATGAGCTATGCGACGTTGAGTCGGTCAGACGAATGGGCGAAAACAAAACCTATGTGACGCGCGATGTTGTCGCCGGCGAACTGACATTAGGACAGGCTTCACAGATCACTGTCGAGTGCGAACCCGGCACGACGGGTGACAGTGGCATGCTCGGTGCGGGCTGTGTTCACCCAACCGACTTCCAGCGCTCCGGCCTGTTGGTGGGGCTAATCGAAGAGCAGGCTATCGGCTTAAACCCGGTTAAGCTCGGCATTATTGCCGCGACCGACACTCACTCCAGCACGCCAGGTGCAGTGATCGAGTCGGCATGGACTGGCGCTGTCACCGGTGAAGCGACGCCTGCAGAGAGACTCCAACCCGGCCTGCTAACCAGCGGTATTGATGGCAACCCCGGCGGCCTCGCCGGTGTCTGGGCAAAAGAAAATACCCGTGATGCCGTCTTTGATGCGATGTTGCGCAAAGAGGTCTTTGGCACTTCAGGGCCACGAATCCGACCGCGTCTTTTTGCTGGCTGGAACCTCAATGAGGGGCTCTGCGAGGATGCTGATATGGTCGCCAAGGCCTATGCCTCTGGCGTGCCTATGGGCGCAGATCTGATGCCGACTGCGACCAACACTAATGGGCCCAGCCTGCTCGCCTATGCAGCCAAAGATCCAGACGGTCAGCCACTGCAAGCGCTGCATCTGATCAAAGGCTGGATCGACGGCGACGGGAAAATGCACAATGAGGTGATTACTGTCGCTGAAGCTGAGACAGGCGCCGATAGCCTCTGCGTGGTGTATAACGACACTCACTTTGACGCTAGCCAGTCAGCCTATTACTACCTGCGCGCAGTGGAGCCTGAGACGGCACGCTGGCACACTTATGACTGCGCGGCACTGACTGAAGCGGACCGTCCCGAGGTGTGCACCAACGGTGTCTACCCTGAGAGCATCCGCGAGATGGCCTGGACATCGCCGATTTGGTATCAGGGTCAGTAAATTGAGTCGGCCGCCGCCGCAAGGCGCGCGGCCTGTTGGCGCAATAGAAACTTCTGCACCTTACCTGTCGAGGTCTTGGCGATGGTGTCGAAGACAAACTGTTTTGGCACCTTAAAACTGGCCATATGTTGCTTGCACCAAATGATCAGATCGTCCCCCGTCAGATTACTGCTCGCGACGACTTCAACGAAAGCACAGGGCGTTTCGCCCCACTTCGCATGGGGCATTGCCACCACTGCAGCGGCAGTAACATGTGGATGTTTGTGCAACACCTCTTCAATTTCGATCGATGAAATATTTTCACCACCGGAGATAATAATATCTTTGGAGCGGTCTTTTAACTGAATATAACCATCGGGATAGACCACGCCAAGATCACCGGAGTGAAACCAGCCACCGGCAAATGCCTCATCTGTGGCGGCTTTATTCTTCAGATAACCTTTCATCACTACATTGCCACGAAACATCACCTCACCGAGGGTTTCTCCGTCTCGAGGCACCGGCTGTAGAGTCTCGGGGTCGAGCACATCCAGCTCTTCGAGGGCATGGTAGCGAACACCCTGTCGCGCTTTTAAAGCGGCCTGCTGCTCGGCGGCAAGACTATCCCACTCAGTATTCCAATCATTCACCACCGCCGGACCATACACTTCAGTGAGACCATAAAGGTGGGTGACATTAAAGCCCGCCGCGCGCATATCAGACAGCACGCGTTCCGGTGGCGGCGCAGCCGCAGTAAAGAACTCTACAGCTTGATCCAAGCTACGCTTGTGCTCCGGTTGCGCATCCAAAATGGCCGACATTACTACCGGCGCGCCACACAGGTGGGTCACCCCGTGCTCAGCCAATGCCGCCCAGATAGCATCGGCGCGCACTTCACGCAGGCAGATATGAGTGCCAGACACCGCTGACATGGTCCACGGGAAACACCAGCCATTGCAGTGAAACATTGGCAGGGTCCAGAGATAAACTGCATGTTTGGGGATTGACGCAGTAATCGCATTGCCCTGAGCTAACAGGCAGGCACCGCGGTGGTGATAGACCACTCCTTTCGGATCACCGGTGGTACCAGAGGTATAATTGACGCTGATCGCGTCCCATTCACTGGCGGGCATCGACCAGGCGAACTCGGCATCGCCAGCGTTGACCAAAGCTTCATAGTCAAGCGTGCCGAGCCTGTCACCGGATTGCGGCGAGACCCTATCACAGTAGTCGATCACCAGCGGCTCGACAGCCGCGAGCTCAAGAGCAGCTTCGATCGTCGTCGAGAAGCCACTGTCAGTAATCAGCACTTTGCTTTCCGCATGATCCAACTGAAAGGCAATAACGCCGGCGTCGAGCCGGGTATTCATCGAGTGCAACACGGCGCCGCACATGGGCACGGCATAATGGGCTTCAAGCATAGCCGGGGTATTGGCCAACATCACCGACACGGTATCGCCGCGACCGATACCGCGTTGCGCCAGCGCCGATGCCAACTGCCGGCAGCGACGGTAGAAGTCAGCGTAAGTGATCGTTACATCGCCGTAGATAATCGCAATACGATCGGGGAACACGCTTGCTGCCCGTTCAAGAAATGTCAGCGGGGTAAGCGGCTGATAGTTGGCTTGATTTTGCTCGAGGTCGCGATCGTAGATGCTAGACATAATTTTGGTTGCCGGTGATGACGCCGTTGCTATTTATCTTGCCAATCGGGCGCGCGCTTTTCAATAAAAGCACCAATGCCCTCTGCGGCATCGTGCGTTAGCATATTGTCGACCATTACCTTCGAGGCATAGTCGTAGGCGTCTGCGAGCGGCATTGTCGCCTGCTCATAAAATGCACGCTTGCCCACAGCCAATGTCATGCTCGACTTGCTGGCAATTTTTGCCGCCAGTGCCATGGTCTGCTCAGTCAATGCTTCAGCATCAACAGCGCGATTGATTAAGCCGATCTGCTGCGCTTTGTCGGCGCTGAGCATATCGCCGGTCAAGAGCATTTCCATAGCGTGTTTGTTGGCGACATTGCGCGACAGAGCAACCATCGGCGTAGAACAAAACAGACCGATATTAACACCCGGCGTGGCAAACCGTGCCTGCTCCGACGCCACCGCCATATCGCAACTGGCGACCAACTGACAGCCTGCGGCAGTCGCCACCCCCGCCACTTCGGCAATAACTGGCTTGGGGTTACCGACAATTAATTGCATCACCGTGGCACAACTTTCAAAAAGCTTTTGAAAATCGGCTTGACCATTATCATCTGCTGTTCGCGCGGCGGTAATTTCCTTGAGATCGTGACCGGCACAAAATGCCGGACCGTTAGCGGCAAGCACAATCACTCTAACCGCTGGCTCGAGTGCAGCCTGAGAAAAGGCCTCGGCTAACTGCTCTAGCATGGTTTCGGAGAGTGCATTGCGGCGCTTGTGGTCATTCAGTGTCAAGCGTAAAACACCTCCGACCATTTCGCTCAATAATATGTCGTTAGGTGCCTTGTCGCTGCTGGCGTGATTCTCCATGCTTACCCCCGATGCCGTGACCCGGCTGAATAATGGTTAGTCTGCTATACCCGCCCAAGAGGGTTTTTCCAATTCTATCTTGGGACAGCGATTCATCACAACCTTGATGCCATTGGCTTCAGCTAACTCAGCGGCTTGGTGATTTATGATCTCGAGCTGCATCCACACCACTTTGGCACTGATCGCGATCGCCTCTCGAGTGACCTCCAATGCCGCCTCAGATGAACGAAAAATATCCACCATATCGACAGACTGACCCCGAGCCTCGGTTAATGAGTGGAGATCAGCGTAACAGTGCTGCCCAAGAATCAGATTGCCTGCCTCTCGAGGATTAACCGGAAACACCTGATAGCCCCTATCGATCAAGGCCTCCATGCAGCGATAACTGTCCCGCTCCGATCTCGGGCTGGCACCCACCAGGGCAATGGTCTTGACCTCGCCAAGTATCTGCTTGAGATAGGCCTCAGAATAATTGTCGTGATCAATAGCTACAGTCATTAATAAGCTTCACAGAAAGGTTTATTGTTGCCCTAAGGCTTGGTTTTGTGGCATTAAACTTTACTTGCCAAGCTCTTCTTGGGGTCGTAAAACGGCCTGTCGACAACTCTAACAGAGCGTCGCCCGAATGGGGTGACTATCTCCGCATCGGTGCCTAACGCACTGTGCTCGACCATGACCATAGCCAACGCAATATTAAGCTTTAACCGCGGTGAATAAATGGCCGAAGTTACCTGACCAACCTGTTTTTCAGCGATTAAAATCGGCCAGAATTCATTGTTAGCCGCAGTCAGTGCGTCGCCATCAATTTCAAGCCCGACCTGCTTTCGGCTAATTCCCTGATCGGCAATTTTCTTGAGTGCAGCCTTACCAATAAAGTCAGCTTCCATCTCTAGGTCGACAAGGCGGTCTAAGCCCAATTCGAAAGGGTTAGTGTGTCTATCCATATCGGCGTGATAAGAGAGCATACCCCCTTCGATACGGCGAATCGCCGAAGTATGGCCCGGCTGCAATCCAAACGGCTGCCCGGCTGCCATGATCAGCTCCCACAATTCGTCTCCACGCGCACCATCGCGCAGATAAATTTCATATCCCAACTCGCTGGACCAGCCAGTGCGAGAAATAATCAGCGGGATACCGTCTAATTCAAACTCACCGAGCCAGTAGTAGCGCAGATCATTGATCTGATCACCAAACAAACGCTGCATAATCTCGCCAGATTTGGGCCCTTGCAGTTGCAGCGGTGACACATCGGGTTCACAGATCGTGACATCGAGACCAGAATTAACCGCCACTCCCTGAGCCCAGAGTAAAATATCGCTGTCCGCCAATGACAACCAAAAGTGATCCTCAGCTAATCGCAACAAGATCGGGTCATTCAAAATGCCGCCATCGGCATTGGTAATGAGCACATATTTGCACTGCCCTACTGCGCAGGTCGACAAGTTGCGTGGCGTTAACATCTGCACAAACGTAGCGGCATCGGGCCCGGTAATTTCCACCTGCCGCTCAACTGCAACATCGCTCAGGGTTGCGCCATTCACAAGATTCCAAAAGTTCTGCTCGGGATCGCCAAAATCTCTTGGAATATACATGTGGTTGTAAACCGAAAAGCCCGCTGCGCCCCAGCGCACAGTGGCATCAAAATACGGTGATTTGCGAATCTGAGTACCAAAGCCAAAGGCTTTGGATTGGTTTGAAGTTGGTGGATTTTTCATAGACTAATACTCTGATTAAAGACGCTAAATTTTGCGTGAGTGTGGTCTTAACATCGCAACTGCGCTTGTAATTTTGCGACCGAAAAATACAGCACTGCGACATTAATATGAAGCGCGCACCAGCGACGAATATTTTGATGAAAAGCACGTGACTCGACGCCGCAAAAACTGACGAAAATAAGCGCCGCCAGAGAACACGGTAACTGTTGCGTACGAATCCAATATCAGTAAACTGAGTCAATAAATCGGCCATAGAGCCGTTGGTCTGACTGAGGGGAAAACGATGATTGCACTGCACGAATTCAGCAGCGTTGCTGATATTACTCGCTATCAAGCGCGGATCAATGGCGAACGCATCGCCCAATTCTTTGAAGGTCGCGAAACCACATACCGCGAGCTCGATCGCCGCGCCAGTCAGATTGCAAATGGGCTGATTGCCGCCGGATGCAGTCCCGGCACGCGCATCGGCTATATTGGCAAAAACAGCGACTACTACTTCGAAGTCATGAGTGGCGCGGCAAAGGCCAACGTCGTTATCGCGGCGGTTAACTGGCGGCTCGCCGCACCTGAAATAGACTATGTGCTCAACAACGCTCAGGTTGAAGTACTCTTTGTTGGCGCTGAATTTTACGACGTTATCCAGCAGATCGCTCCTACTCTGCCATCCGTGCGCATGGTCATTGCCCTCGATGGCGCAGAGAACAGCTGGACTCCATTTACCGACTGGCGAGATGGACAATCTGATTGTGATCCGATGCTGTCCATTTCCATGGACGATGATGTCATACAGATGTACACCAGCGGCACCACAGGACATCCCAAAGGGGTCCAGTTAACCAATAGTAATTATCTCGATCTGCTGAACCAGGCGGCCAACGGCGGCTGGGGAGACTGGAAGGACGGCGAAGCCAGTATTGTTGCGATGCCGATTTTTCATGTTGCTGGAGTTAATATCGGCCTGATCGGATTAGCTCAGGGGCTAAAAAATGTCATTTTAAGAGACATAGACCCAGTGGTAATTCTCGACCTTCTGGAACAGCATCGGATTAAATATGCCTTTTTTGTACCCGCCGTTATTCTTTTTCTCAATTCTGTTCCCAGTGTTCGCGACAGAGACTTTTCCAATCTCGATATGATTCTCTACGGCGCCAGCCCAATTTCAGAAGAGGTTTTATTAACGGCCACAGAGATCTTTAAATGTGATTTCTGTCAGGTCTATGGCCTCACCGAAACCGCCGGTGCAGGCACCATTTTGGAGCCGCAAGACCATGACCCGGCAAGAGGCAAGTTGCGCTCCTGCGGCAAACCTGCGGCCAGCGCGGAAGTGCGCATACTTGGGCATAACGGAGAGAATATGCCGGCCAATGAAGTGGGCGAAATACTCTATCGCTCTGGCAGCCTGATGAAAGGCTACTGGAGAAATGACCAGGCCACTGCCAAAGCCATAAAGGACGGTTGGTTTTATACCGGCGACGCTGGCTACCTGGACGCAGAGGGTTATCTTTTTATCCATGATCGAATCAAAGACATGATTGTCTCCGGCGGAGAAAATGTGTATCCCGCCGAAGTAGAAAACGCGCTGTTTAATCACCCAGCAATTGCAGATGTCGCCGTTATCGGCGTGCCTGATAAAAAGTGGGGTGAGGCGGTTAAAGCCGTGATCGTACTGAAACCCGACGAGACGGCTGAGGAGGAAGATATCATTAGCTACGCGAAAACTAAAATTGCCGGCTATAAAGTCCCCAAGAGTGTCGATTTCACCGATGCGCTGCCACGCAATCCGACCGGAAAACTGCTTAAGCGCGAACTGCGGGCGCCCTACTGGGATAATCAAGAGCGACAAATAAATTGACTTTGCGGGGCTTGTATTATTTGAGTAAATCCAACACCATTTTTGATTGCTGGTTAGCTTGTGTCAGCA
>JAFMBY010000087.1 GCA_017858135.1 Porticoccaceae bacterium
TGCTTTTCCTGGATATAGGCTGAGTGTTCACCCTTCAAAAAGAGGGTTGGACCCTCGTATGCCTGCCCTGTCGGCGCAGAAACTAATGTGGTGGCATAATTTTGATTAATCGATGCCAGATTAAGTTTTAGCTTGAACTCGCCCTGTGGCGTACGCGCAAGATTTTTCAATAGAAAGGCTCGCGTTGGCGCATCGGCAATCTGCGCGCTGATCATGGCATCGGCTTCACGACGACTTTCTATGGGATTTTGAGCCAGCAAATTGAGCGCATCAAGCGCAACATCCTGACGCTTGTCATAGGTTACCGGCGCGATATCAATCACCACCAAGTCACTGACCCGGGCGGCATGATTGAGCGCCACTTGCATGGCGACTTTGCCACCCAGCGAATGGCCGATCAAAATCGCACTGGCAAGGTTGAGATCGTCGAGTAAGGCAACAATATCAGCAGCCATCGATGCTAAATCCATCAGCGACTCGTGAGGGGAATCACCGTGATTGCGCAGATCCACGCTAATCACGCGGTAGTCAGCAACCAATTCGCGGGCGAGCATACCGAGGTTGCTCAGCGAGCCAAACATACCGTGAATTAGAATAACCGCCGGACCACTGCCCTGCTCGATGTAATTAAGTTTCATTGCGCGCTGCTGTTGTCCTCTATTTTGCTGCTTGGCGGTTGCGATACTTGTCTTTGTTTTTTCGGCCCTGCTCATACAGCTTAGGACGCAGACGACGACGCAAGTTCGGGAACAGATAACTCAGATGAGTGAGTTTGGCGCTTGATGCAGGCAACACTACTTCCACCTGTTGCCCTGACGCAATGGCCAAAATGCCCTCGGCGACCTGTTCCGCGGAGCTCATTGGCTGAGAGAAAACAATATCTTCCACGGCATCAATTTCATCCATGATAAAACCGGTATCGATAGGCCCAGGAGACACCACGCCAACGCTAATTCCACTGCCGAGCAACTCATCCGACAGCGCATAGCTAAAGGCGCGCAATCCAGCCTTGGTCGCTGCATAGGTCGCCGCACCTTGCAGCGGCGCGCGACCCGCTAGTGAGCCAACATTAACAATAGCGCCTGATCCGGCGCGACGCAGATAGGGAATCGCAGCACAGGACAGCAGCAGCGGCGCGCGCAGATTAATATCGACCATCGCCGCAACGTCCAGTGGTGCGACTTTTTCAAGATCACCTCGAGCGTGCATGCCCGCGTTATTGACAATCACATGCACCGCACCAAAGGCTGCTTCGGCTTTCTCCAGCAGCGCCAGACAGTCCTCATTGCTTGCCACATTCATCACCACTGTCAGCACCTCACACTGCGAACGGAGTTCATCGGCGATCACATTCAAGGCCGCTTCACCTCGGGCTACCAGAACAAGCTTGGCTTTGTGGCTAGCAAAGAGGCGCGCACAGGCTGCGCCGACACCGGCGGATGCGCCAGTAATAATCACGGTTTTATTGTCGAAGGACGTTATCATTTTTTATTATTCCTACAGGGAAGTGAACATGGCCGTGATTATAACCAGTTACATCGGTAATGCGCAGGCTGATGCGATACGCCAGGATCAAATTTGTTCGAATTTACGCTAGGGTCTGTTGCCACAAGCACATGACCCCAAGAGTATTATCAGACCAGCAACTGCTCTTTTTTGCAGTGCTCAAGGGTTTGATCGAGTGCTCGCGATGTCGCATCAATGATCTCATCGATCTGCGCTTCGCTAATAATCAGTGGCGGACAGAACGCCAAACTGGATCCGGCCACGGTGCGCAGCAGCACGCCATTGTCCTGAACCGCTTTTTGCGCATAGGCACCCACTGCTCCGCCAGCAAAGGCTTGTCCACTCTCTTTGTTGGCGACCAATTCAAGAGCACCGATTAAACCGCTGCCGCGGACTTCGCCAACCAGTGGGTGATCGGAGAACTCAGCCAGACGCTTCTGCAGGTACTCACCCGTCACAGCGGCCTTCTCGAAAATACCGTCGCGCTGATAAATTTGCAGGACCTTAAGCGCCACCGCACAGGCCACAGGGTGGCCCGAATAGGTATAGCCATGACCAAAGGCGCCCGCCGCGGCACTTTGATCAATCATTGCTTCATATATATCGCGGCGAATCGCCGAGGCGCTAATGGGCATGTAAGCCGATGATAACTGCTTGGCAAAGGTCATCATGTCTGGCGACTCAATGCCCATAGTAGTGCAGCCAAAATCATTGCCGGTGCGACCAAAACCGGTAATCACTTCATCGGCCCAAAACAGTATGTTGTGCTTATTGAGCACTGCCTGAACCTTTTCGTAGTAACTAGGCGGCGGCACAATCACGCCACTGGCACCGGTAATCGGTTCGGCGATAAAGGCGGCGATTGTCTCAGCACCTTCGGCGACAATCATCTTCTCCAGATTGCCGACAATACGCTCGACAAACTCGGCCTCGGTCTCGTCGCCCTGCTTACCGCGATAATAGTGCGGATGATCAGTGCGCAGGATTCCCAGCGCATCAACCGGCAGATCAAAGTGATTTTGCGTGACCGGCAAACCGGTAAGGGCTGCCGACGCCACAGTGACTCCGTGATAGGAGCGCTCGCGGGCAATTATTTTGCGCCGCTCAGGTTTGCCAATCGCCTCATGGTAGTAGCGCAGCAATTTAATATGCGTATCATTGGCATCGCTACCGGAATTACCAAATGACAGCATCGCATCTTGCATTGGAATCATCTCGGCAAGTGTGTCCGCGAGCTCAATGGCCACTGGGTGGGTCTTGCCGCCGAACATATGCGTAAAGGTGAGTTTTTTCATCTGCTCAGTCGCGCAGTCGATCACTTCCTGATTGCCATAGCCCAGCGCTGTACACCAGAGGCCCGCCATGCCCTCGAGATATTTGTTACCGTTGTCATCCCAGACATAACAGCCTTCACCGCGCTCGATGCTAATCTGTTCAATGGCCTTGAAGTTCGTTGTCGGGTAAATCAAATGGTTCATCGTCGCGCTCTCTTACTGGTCAATTCCACCCATACAGATATATTTAATATCCATATAGTCATCCATACCGTACTTGGATCCCTCGCGGCCACTGCCTGATTCCTTAACGCCGCCGAAAGGTGCCATCTCATTGGAAATAATGCCTTCATTAACCCCAACAATGCCATATTCAAGCTGTTCGGCAACGCGCCAGACGCGACCGATATCGCGGGAATAAAAATAGGCGGCAAGACCAAATTCAGTATCATTGGCCATCGCCACAACCTCGGCTTCGCTTTCAAACTTAAATAGCGGTGCTACAGGACCAAAAATCTCCTCCGAGAACACGCGCATATCGCGACTCACATTGGTTAAAATAGTTGGCTCGACGAATGAGCCGCCGAGATCACTGCGACCGCCGCCGAGAGCAATATTGGCACCCTTGGCCACCGCGTCATCAATAAATTCACAGACACTATTGGCGGCCTTTTCATCAATTAAAGGGCCGACTGTCACGCCCTCCTCCGCGCCGTTGCCAATCACCAATTTCTGTGTCGCGGCCGTCAGCTTGTTGACAAATTCATCGTAGACTCCAGACTGAACAATGATGCGGTTGGAGCAGACGCAGGTTTGACCGGCATTGCGATATTTTGATACCAGCGTGCCCTGTACTGCGGCATCAATATCGGCATCGTTGAACACAATAAACGGCGCATTGCCGCCAAGCTCCATCGAGGTGCGCTTAACCGTCTGCGCGCACTCTGCCATCAGCTGTTTACCCACAGGGGTCGAGCCGGTAAAAGTCACTTTGCGCACCAGCGGATGACTGGTTAGCTCAGCGCCGATTTCAGCCGTGCGGCCAGTGACAATATTCATTAAACCTGCGGGAAGCCCTGCGCGCACTGCCAACTCCATCAGTGCCAGTGCCGACAGAGGTGTCGCATTAGCCGGCTTGCAGACAACGGCACATCCCGCGGCAATTGCCGGGGCGATCTTGCGCGTAAGCATGGCATTGGGGAAATTCCATGGCGTGATACAGGCAACCACACCCACCGGCTGCTTAATCACCACAATACGTTTGTCGTTTGACGGCTGCGGAATCGTGTCACCATAGGCGCGCTTTGACTCTTCCGAAAACCACTCTAAATAGTTGGCACCGTAGGCGACTTCACCGCGCGCTTCAGCAAGGGGCTTGCCCTGCTCAGCCGTCAGTATTTGCGCCAAATCTTCCTGATTCTCCATCACCAGACTAAACCAGCGCCGCAGCACTGCCGCGCGTTCCTTAACCGTAGATTTAGCCCACTGCTTTTGCGCCACAGCTGCCGCTTCAATCATGCGCTTAGTTTCGGCACTGCCACATTTAGCCACCTCGGCGATTAACGCGCCAGTAGCTGGGTTGGTCACGGCTAATGTTTCACCGCTATCAGCGTCCAACCAATGTCCATTAATATGCGCCTGAGTTTTCAGCAAACTACTATCGTTTAATTGCAATGCCATTTTTTCGAGCCCTGTTGTGTTTTCGTGCAGTAATTGTTCTCTGCAATGTTTTACTATCCGCAAGCCATCATCGACATTTTAACGATCAACTTTTTGCGCACAATATAAAGTGATCCATCATTTTCTGACACTACCCCATGATGGTACCAGAACTATTCATCCGCTAGCGTCTAATGAGAGGTTGCGAGACTACCTATAAAGGCGATAATCTGACTGTCATGAAAAGACTAAATAGACAATCATGAGTGCCTCACAGCTGTATTTTTTTCGCGACGGCATCCATACCCACCTGGTTGTGCCCAGTGCTGCCCTACTGCGAGCAATACCCGAGCTGGAGGCGCAGCTAAAGGGTGCGACGTGGGCGCGAATAGGCTGGGGTGACTATCTCTATTACGGCTCCACGCAACAATCCCTTATGCTTGGCCTACGCGCACTATTGCTACCCACCAGAGCGACGATCGCAGTGCTTGGCATTCACGACATCAATGCAAGAACCAGCGCCACCAGCCGTGCCTATAGCATCGAGACTAACCTTGGGACAATTGAAGCGGTGGTCACATTTGTCTCGCGCCATTTCAAATTGGATCGGCAAAACCAACCAATTAAAGTCCGCGACAAACCCTGTGGTGAGGTGTTTTTCCACTCTCGCGGAATCTACATGTTTATTAATACCTGCAACAATTGGACATCGCGAGGCCTTCGAATAGCGGGTCTGCGCTGTCGGCCACTGTTGAATTTTTTCCCCGGACAGGTGGAGCAGTCTGTGCGCCGCAATGGCTATTTGCCGATGCCTTAACTCAGGCATCAGCGGCGTGGCTCAACGGTCGGGGTTAATACTATGAAAGGACCTGCAGCTAGCTTAATATCCTTGCCAATAACTAAAACAAAGAGGCTAGCAATGATTGAATACACTCAGGATGGCGACGTAGCAATTCTTAACTGGGACGACGGCAAAGTTAACGCTGTCAGTCATGCCGCGGTCGATATGCTCAATGAACATCTGGATCGGGCCGAAAAAGATGCTGCCGCCGTTATTATTAGCGGACGACCTGGCCTGTTTTCAGCCGGCTTTAATCTTAAAGAGGTGTCGGCCGAGACCGCTGCGCAGTCTGCAGACGATCCACTTATGCCAGCGCTAGTCAATAAAGGCGCAACCTTTCTGTTGAGGTTATTTAGCCACCCTCAACCGGTGGTTGCCGCGTGCAGTGGCCATGCGATTGCCGCCGGTGCGATGATGCTGCTGGCCTCAGACACACGTATCGGTGTGCACGGAGACTTCAAAATCAGCCTCAATGAAACGGCGATCAGTATGGTTTTGCCACCCTTCGGTATGGAACTGGTGAAATCACGCTTATCGCCGCGTTTCCAAACTATGTGTGCTGTCCAGGCACATATGTTTTCCCCAGAGACCGCAATGCAAGCAGGATTTTTTGATCAACTGGTCAGCGCCGATCAACTGCTGCCACGGGCACTGGAACAGGCAACTCAGTTGGCGACATTGCCGGGGAAATTCTATGGCATTAATAAAATGATGCTGCGTCAAACTCATGCCGATTTAATTAAGGCCAGCCTTAACTAACGCTAACACACACGGGAGCAAGCACCTGTGACTGACAGTTTTCGTATTTATGGCGCAGAACTCTCACCCTACTCAGTGAAGGTGCGCGCCTATTTTCGTTTTAAACAGATCCCGCACCAGTGGATTATTCGCAGCTCACAGGTGATGGATGAGTTTGCCAAATTCGCCAAACTGCCGATTATCCCGCTGGTCGTCAATCCTCAACTCGAGGGCTCGCAGGATTCAACGCTGATTATTGAACAGCTGGAAGCGCAGTACCCAGACAACAGCATCTATCCCACAGACACCATGCTCAATTTTGCGTCTAGCCTGCTGGAAGAGTTCGGTGATGAGTGGGGCAATAAATGGATGTTCCATATGCGTTGGGCGCGCGACATAGATCAGCTAAGTTCGGCTAGGCGTATTGCCCAACTGACTCAGCCTGATGCCGACAGCGACGAACTCGATCAGCTCAGCGAACAGGTGCGTCAACGTATGACTTATCGCGTTTGGTTTGTCGGTTCCAATGCACAGACAGCGCCGCAGATAGAGGCCTCTTTTCAGCTCGCCGCAGAACAACTTGAGGCGCACCTCGCTGACCGCCCCTACCTGCTCGGCGGACGACCTTCATTCGGCGACTTTGGTCTCTGGGGGCAGCTTTACAATGTTTGGACTGACCCGACCCAGTGCGCCATGATCGAAGCCAAGATGCCGAATTTACTGGCTTGGATCCAGCGTATGCTATGGCCGCGTATCGAAGGGGATTTTGAATCCTGGGAAACATTAAAACCGACACTAAAACCCTTTCTGACAGCTCAGGTTGGCGACTTATTTATGCCCTGGACACAGGCCAATGCCGAGGCAATCCAACAGGGCGACGATGAATTTTCGGTGACGTTAAACGGCCAGACATGGACGCAAAAGCCGCAGAAATATCATGCCAAATCTTATCAGGCGCTGCGCGAAAAATATGCTGCACTAAACGATCACCCCGCGACCAATGAGCTACTGCAAAAAACCGGCTGCCTCGGCGCTCTGGTGTAACCGCCAAACCCGATAACAGTATTGATCAAAAAACGCTTACCCCCGCCGGGGTATAAGCCATTTGTGGTCGAAGATACTACTCTGCTGGTGAATTCATTGTTTACCCCAGGTCCGCTATGCCTCCTCGTCAATCACCGGCTACTGTTGCCGACACGGTTAATTTCGATCAGTACGACACCGATGCAATCAATCGCCAGGACAAGGCGCACCTGCTCCATCCCTGGCAAGTTTTCGACAGCTTTGCCGAAGACGGCGCGCTGCCTATCGCCGCGGCTGAGGGGCTGCATATCTATGATAGCGATGGCAAGAAATACCTCGACGCGGTCGGCGGACTCTGGTGTACCAATATAGGACTGGGTCGTGAAGAAATGGCTGAAGCGATTGCCGATCAGGTAAGACAGATGGCCTATGCCAGCCCATTTGTCGATATGACCAATATTCCGGCCGCAACGCTGGCCGCCAAACTGGCAGAGCTGGCGCCCGGCGACCTCGATCATGTCGCCTTCTCCTGCGGCGGTTCAACCGCCATTGATACGGCATTTAGGTTGATCCATTTCTACCAGAACTGCCGCGGTAACCACGACAAAAAACAGATGATCTCGCGGGTTAACTCTTATCACGGCTCGACCTATGCGTCGATGTCGATCGGCGGCAAGCCTGGCGATCATCCCCCGGAGTTCGACTATATCAGCGACACCATTCACCATATTTCCTGCCCCAACTTCTACCGTGCAGAGGTGGGAATTAGCGAGGCTGATTTCCTTGCCGAGAAACTGGCAGAACTGGAAGACAAGATTGTTCAGATTGGGCCGGACAAGGTCGCTGCCTTTTTTGCCGAGCCAGTTTTTGGTGCTGGTGGTGTCATTATTCCTCCCGCCGGCTACCATCGCGGCACCTGGGAAATCTGCCAGAAATACGATGTGCTTTATGTCTCCGACGAGGTCGTCACCGCGTTCGGTCGCCTTGGGCACTGGTTTGCGTCAAAGGAGGTATTCGACTTTCAACCGGATATTATTACCTCAGCTAAAGGCCTCACCTCGGGTTATCTGCCCCTCGGCGCGACGATTTATTCAAGTCGCATTCACGATGTGATTAGCGAGCTGGGACATGGCCGCTGCTTTACCCATGGTTACACCTACTCGGGTCATCCGGTAGCCTGTGCCGCCGCATTGAAAAATATCGAGATCATCGAGCGGGAAAACCTGCTGAGCCATGTACGTGACATTGGTCCCTACTTTCAGCAGCAACTTAAAACCTTACGCGACCTGCCGATTGTCGGTGATGTGCGCGGTATTGGTTTAATGGCTTGCGTGGAGTTTGTCAAAGACAAAGGCACTAAAGAGCGCTTCCCTGAAGAATTGGATATTGGTAAATGGGTATCAAATCGCGCCGACAGCCACGGATTAATTGTGCGCCCGATTGTTAATCTCAATGTGATGTCGCCACCGCTGATTATTTCTCGCGCTGAAGTGGACTTTATTGTCGCCACGCTGCGTAAAAGTATCCTCGGTTGCGTGGAGGACTTGCGCGCAGAAGGCCAACTGTAATTCTATCCGAGAGTGGTAAGTTTTTATTGAGCCGATATTAGGGCAAGACATTTATCAGCTTTTTGTACCAGCGCCATTGATATTTTTTTCGCTGACCCCACTTCTATAACTTAGCAGAAAAAGGAGCTAGCTCTTGGAACAATACCGCGGAACAACGATCCTCTCAGTGCGCCGCAATGGCAAGGTGGTGATAGGTGGAGACGGTCAGGTCAGTCTCGGCAACACCATTATGAAAGGCAATGCGCGCAAGGTCAGACGCCTCTATCAAGACAAGGTTATTGCTGGATTTGCCGGCGGTACCGCAGACGCCTTTACGCTGTTTGAGCGCTTTGAAGCAAAACTTGAGCAACATCAGGGTAACCTCACTCGCGCCGCTGTCGAATTAGCCAAAGATTGGCGTACCGATCGCATTTTGCGCAAGCTTGAAGCACTGCTGGCAGTCGCCGACAGTGAAGCATCATTGATTATCACCGGCAATGGCGATGTCATTCAGCCAGAGGACGATTTGATCGCCATCGGTTCCGGCGGTCCCTTTGCCCAGTCTGCCGCTCGTGCACTGCTCGAAAACACCGCGATGAATGCCCGTGATATCGTTGAACAGGGCCTTAAAATCGCTGGCGATATCTGCATCTATACCAACCACAATCGCACCATCGAAGAACTCGATAGCGATGTTTAGGTGCCCACAGCTAATAAGTGCC